>JASHTH010000760.1 GCA_030040655.1 Acidobacteriaceae bacterium
ATCAACGAGTATGGCGGAGCCAAGGCCGCGATGTTTGGGATTTTTGGACCCATCACCGTCTCGTCCAATACTGGCGGAGGCGTCTCCCTCGAAGAAACATCTGAAATCTCCCTCGGTGGAGATATCAGCTGGGCGCCGTACCTGGTTACCATTCAGGGAAATGGTCCTCTGGGCATCGCCGCCCAATACGCGGGTGACTTGACGCTCTTCGGTGGAGTAACGGTCTCTGACCACACGACCGCCGGCGTCAGCCTTTACGGAAACAGCCAGGCAGCTATCTACGACAGCAACCAGATTCTCCACAACGCCACCGGCACCGATCGTGACCGCGCCGGAATTTTCGTGGATAACGGTTCGCAGGCCTACGTCAGCACCGCGAAGATTCAGGACAACGGAGGACCTGGAATTCTCGGTTTGGTTCACGCCACGCTCGATGTGGAAGGCTCGACCTTCAGCTCGAACGCCGGCGGCGCTATCGTCTGCGACGGGTCCACCGCCCTCCAAACTGACTTGTCGTCCTCAATGCTTGGAGAGGCAAATGCGTGCAAGGTATCATCCGATGCCCCCAGCGCCCAACTCCGCCGCTCGAACAACCTCAACCTCAACCTCCCCGACTGGCGAAGCGCCAAGGCAAGGGCAATGAAGCTCTGCCAGATGAGCGCACGGCATCATCTGGCCACAGCTCCGCTGACGAAGTGATCCGAGCAACCCTATCGGTAGCCCAGGGGCCGGTATTGTTTACTGCGCTCCACGGTTGCTGAAACTCAAACCACCAGGAAAGGCCGGAGCGCAACGTCCCCCGGCCTCCCTGTCAATCAGTCGTAATTCAGGAAGTTACCGAAGATTCACGCCAAGCTAAGGGAGATCATTTATGAAAGCGACTCATGTTCCGTTCGCGTTTCTCCTCGTCATTGCTAGCTTCGCTCACGCGCAGCTCTTTCCCAATCTCTCCTCGTTTGAATCTGCGGATCTAAAGTCGGGAAAGACCCATGTGAAACGTATTGCGGTGTTGCCGATTCGTGCTCAAATTGACAAGCTCGACTGGAAGGATAATGAGACGCCGATGGAGGATGCGGGAGAGCAGGCCCAGAGCAACCTGTGGCCAATTGTGACCGCTGCACTCGGTAAGGCCGGTTTCTCGGTGGATGATGCGACCTATTCGCCCAACGCTCTCGAGAAGAACCAGGAACTGAGCGCCAAGGCCGGAGATCTGGAGGAGAAGTTCTCAGAGGTAAACCTCCTCGGTGAAATAAAACAAAAGGAGTTTCAGAAACTCCTGCCAGATCCGTTTCGCGCTGCCATCGGCGATCTGAATCCGCCCGCTGAAGTTGATGCAATCGCCGTACCGCTGATGTCTTGCTCCATTGAAACAAATGGCAAGAAATGGATGAATTCCGGAGGCGGATTACACACCGTGGGCGGTTGTTATGTGCAAATCGGGCTCATTGACTCTAAAACCGGTGTTCTCATTTACATCGCCCGGTCGCGAGGCGGGGAAGATTGGGCCCAAAAGCCGGAGAAGGCTGCACCACACATCCTGAAGTCGTTCGAAAAGTTCACCAGGGATACGACGGGCTCTTAAAGCAGTGCGAGGGTCGGGCGATTTTGAAATGCAGAGGACTACGATGGTTAGCCTCGACCTTTTGCATATGATAAAGGACGTTGTCGTTCATGAACCGGCTTCAGACCTGGATTTCATTCCGGATCGGTAAGGCCAGCGACTTGCAAAGATCCACTGAGTCCATCGAATCCGCTGTCCCTCAGTTGTTCTCTTATCTTCTCAATCGGATCATCAATCGCCATGCTCACCGCCTCTACACCATCAACTCTAACTCCCGGATCGGACTCGAAAGAAAACCGTATCGCCCGGCCATCCCGCGAACGGAGCAGACGGATCACCGAAGCGGGTCACTCTCCCAGGCGGTCAAGGTCCATAACTCGATCGCGGCAAGCCATTCTTCGCTGGCCCCCGGCCGCGGCTCCGCCTCGTGGCCGGCGATCTGATCGCCGAGGACGTGATTAGGTTGACGTACGTTCCTGCTGGATCGCGCGACTCGCCCGACGGACTGCGCCGACGCGCCAGATCCACTTTGGTTCGTGAGCGGAAATCCAAACTGAGACACAACACACCGCTCCGGAGGCTATACGCCCCGGAAAGGAGACGTTTATACTTTTCCAGGTTTCAAGATCAAGAACTAAAGCGCCCGCCGATCATTCGAAGTCAAGGATTCTACGCATGCAAAAACTTAGGGTACAAAACTTCGGCGTTTCGCTCGATGGCTACAGCGCCGGTCCGGGTCAGAGCCTCGATCAGCCGTGCGGCGTCGGCGGCATGGCTCTGGGAGAATGGTTCTTCCCGACCCTCACGTTTCGGAGGATGCATAACCCGGACTGGACTGCCAATTTGCCGGACCATCTCTTTGCGGAGCGAGATGGTGCAACGGGCATTGATGACTCCTTCGCCGCTCGCGGATTTGAAAATGTCGGTTCTTTGATCATGGGACGGAACATGTTCGGCCCCATCCGCGGCGCATGGGCCAACGACGACTGGAAGGGCTGGTGGGGCGACAATCCGCCCTTCCATTGCGACGTCTTTGTGCTCACGCATCATGCCCGCGCGTCGCTGGCTATGCAGGGCGGAACCACGTTCCATTTCGTCACCGATGGAATCGAAGCCGGCTTGCAACGCGCCAAGGCCGCAGCCAAAGGCAAAGATGTGCAGCTCGGTGGCGGAGTCGCCACGGTTCGAGCCTACCTGCAGGCTGGCTTGGTGGATGAACTGCACCTGGCGCAGTCGCCCGTCCTGCTCGGATCCGGAGAGTCTTTGTTCACTGGCCTCGATCTGCTGTCGCTCGGCTACCGTTGCGTCGAGCGCGTTCCTTCATCCAAGACGACGCATATTGTCCTGACACGTTCCTGATTTGCGTTGCCATCAACAACTCTTGTGGGCTTCCGGCGGGCCGGTGCCCGAA
This sequence comes from Acidobacteriaceae bacterium, assembly GCA_030040655.1. Classification (GTDB taxonomy): domain Bacteria; phylum Acidobacteriota; class Terriglobia; order Terriglobales; family Acidobacteriaceae; genus Telmatobacter. The sequence continues at coordinate 2,973 of JASHTH010000760.1, forward strand.
CGATGAAACAGATTCCGCGTTTTCCCGGCCAGCCCAATTAACGGCCTCCTCACCAGCAGCACAGCTCAATTGTTGCTGGCAGCGTAACTGGATTATGGACGGCAGGTTCCGTGGCAAAAGCAGGATTGATAATGAAAAACGCGCTCTGCGCCAGGTCTCCGGCGGCGACATCACTGCCGCAATGCTGGCGACAGCCGACTTTCCCGTTCCCGATCAGCGCTCGGTGAGCGCCTTGGCGATCATGCGCGCTCTGACGAGCAGCAAGACTGAATCCCACCTTTGAGAAGCCTCTGGGGAGCTTTGCCATAACCCGGAACGACCTTGGGAATTGCGGAACGAACTGGCTTTAGACGGATCTTTGGATTCGATCGTGCTCTAGAGTTTTCGATTGAATCGCGACACACGTAGTCTTGCGGCTTGGTTCACCAGTTCCGCCAGAGAACCGGCTCCCATCTTCTGCATCATGCTTCCGCGATGCGCTTTCACGGTGACCTCGCTTATGCCCAACTCTTTGGCGACCTCCTTATTTGCCTTTCCGACAACCACCCATGCCAAGACCTCTCGTTCGCGAGAGGTCAAGCGAGCATACCGAGCTTTGAGCGTGCGAAGCTCAGCATCGCGCCCAATCAAGGTTTTGCTCCGATCAATGGCGCTACGAATAGCAGAGAGAAGTGCGCCGTCACTGAAGGGTTTGGTTAAAAACTCTACTGCACCCGCCTTGATAGCTTGTACTGTCTTTGGAATGTCGCCGTGACCGGTGAGAAAAATAATAGGTATTTCGGGCCGTTCCACCGCGAGTCTCTTCTGCAGTTCGAGCCCGTTCAACCCCGGCATCGAAATATCGAGGATCAAGCAGCTCGGGATGAACTCCCGTGGACGATTGAGGAATTCTTCAGCCGACTTGAACGTTTCCACTTGCCATCCTTCGTCCTGAATTAAGAATTCCAGCGATTCTCGGACCGAGATATCGTCATCCACAACGAAGACGATCGGTGAGGTACTTGGCACGAGGAAAGTTCCCTCTTCATAGCACAACACGCCTGTTGCGTTCACTGTAGCTGCCCGACACGAGCGTCGGAACGTTATTTGCAGCCAACAGCCTTGCTCAATGCCTGCAACAGAGCCGTATCGCTGAAGGGTTTGAACAAACATTCGACGGCGCCGTCATCAAGCAATCGCGATCGTACGGCTTCGTCCTTGCGAGCGGTAATGAAGATAACCGGAATTTTCGGGTTGCGGCAGCGAAGTTCGCGGAAGAGTTCGGGTCCGGACATCACGGGCATGGCGACGTCGAGGACCAGGCAGCTCGAACACAACGGAGCGTCGGAGGCCAGAAATTCCCCTGCCGACGAGAATGCCCGCGCCTCAAACCCCAACTCCTTCAACAGTTCCGGCAATGACTCGCGAACTGACTGGTCATCGTCGACTACCGAAATCAGCAATTGTGTTTTCATTGAGAAACTCTCACGCCACAGCTGAAGCAAAATTCACGGACAACGCCGAAAAACATCTCCGGGCGATTAGCGTTGTCTGAGGAACTGGGTGCGCTCAGATCTTGCGCAAAACGCCTTCGTCCGAGCTGCACTTCAACAACGCGGCTGATAGAGCCTCTTCCTGGCGACCGGTTGACGCAACCATATCACTGCAGATGCGCTGAGCGATTGCCAACAATACTTTGGTATTGGTTTTTTTGCCGGCTCCCCCAGCATAAAACCTCCATTACGCTAATCCCCTTGCCTATATGGAATCGCGAGGCGAGTGCGAACCGATGGCGCCGCTAGCTGCGGCCAATATTCGGCCATGGTAGGCTTCGAAATTCGAACGGCAAGCTGAGCACCCGATCCCTATACATCTCATTCAGCGGAAGCAATACCAAGGTACAATAGGTGCGCTGGATTGGTGTAGGTTGTAATCGTGCTAAGGCGGCTTCGGAGGGTCGACCCTGATTCAACGGGTATGTGACCAACGTCTGCGTTTCTTGGAGTTGTACCGTCCGCTGGATCAAGGCCCCTGAATCTGGAGTCGTATCGCAGAGAATCGAACCGGAGAGTCCGTCCGCATGAAGGCTGCACCTGACCATTCTCCTTTCTCGGTTCGACTGTCTGTGGCGATGGGCGGCGTTGTGCGTTACGTCAGTTCGAGCGCACGCCTGCTCTTCATCCTGTCACTTGTCTTGTTCCCAGCGTGGGCGAGGTCGCAATCCCAGCTTGCGACCGTTTCCGGCACCATTACCGATAAGAGCGGCGCTGTTATTCTTCGAGCCCGAGTTGTCATCGTCAACCAGGGCAACGGTTTGGAGCGAAGCACCCTCACTGACACCGCAGGCACGTATCACTTCTCCGGCCTGCCCCCGGGAACCTACACCATTCGCGCCGAAGACCAGGGATTCCAGACACAGGTTCGCGCGGGTGTCGCGCTGGTTTCGGACTCCGAATCCTTCATCGACTTCTCACTGGCCGTAGGCGACATACGGCAGCAGGTAACGGTCAACGCCAACCCCAGCGGCATCGACAGTACGACCTCAACTGTCAGCGGACTCGTGGCAGAGCCCAGCCTGACGAAACTGCCTCTCAATAATCAGGATCTGTTTAGCGCAGTTGCGCTGGAGCCCGGAGTCGCTCCTGACCCCAGCAGTAGTCCGTCCTTGCTTTCGAACGGTAAGTCTGGGCAAGTATCCATAAATGGCATACGTCCGAATATGACGAACGTACTGATCGACGGTATGGATGCGACCGACCCGGTCTGGGGTTTTTCGCCCGCGGGCGCTTCAGGATTCTTTCTCGGTCTCGATGAGCTAACTCAGGTCAGCGTTCTCACGCAGACCTTCAATGCGGAGTACGGCGGCCATGGCGCCGCCGTCATCGACATGACAACCAAATCGGGGACGAACCAGTTTCACGGATCGTTGTGGGAGTTACATCGGGACGCGTCGCTCGACGCCAAGAGCTATTTCGACCTAGCCGCCAACCCAATCCCTCCGTTCGTCCGCAATCAGTTCGGCGCCTCAATCGGTGGGCCGCTCGAGCGCGATCGCACCTTCTTCTTCGCCAACTATGAGGGGTTTCGCCAAGTCGAGGCCTCCACCGCAATCGCCACGGCGCCCGATGCGCTTGCGCATGAAGGTTTCCTGCCCTCTGCGAAGAATCCGGCGGCCTGCACCGGCGCCAGCTCGAGCGGATGCACCGCCATTCCGATCAATCCCCAAACGCAACAGTTTCTCAACCTGATGGCCCCTTCGAACGGAGCGGACAATAAAGATGGAACCGGCGAACTGATCACGGCGGACAAAGGCGACACCCGTGAGGATCACGGCATGGTTCGCGTCGACCAGAAGCTTTCCGATAGACATTCGCTCTTCGCGCGCTACACCGTCGATGACAGTTCTGCTCTGGTTCCCTACGTCGCGACTCCGCCGGGCACTTACGTGCCGGGATTCCCGACTCTTCACCTGGCGCGGAATCAGTATGTGACGATTCAGGATCGTACGACATTCGCAACGGACCTGATCAATGTGCTGCGCTTCGGTATCAACCGGACAACTGCATCTTCTGCGCCTGATAATACCCATCCAGGCCTGTCGATTTCGCTGGTTCCTGACCGCCCGTTTGGAATGATCGACATTACCGGTGTCAGCCTGTTGGGCAATAGCCCGGAGTTTCCTTTAAGCGATGATTCGACCGTTTATCAGGTTCAGGACCAGTTGTCGCGTACCATTGGTCGTCACACTTTGAAATTCGGCGCCGAGTTCCGAAGGCTCGACCTGAACGGAACGCTGGATTTCGGAGTGAACGGATTTTACGAGTTCGAGGATCTGACTCCATTCGGGCTTCCGGCATCCAGCAACAATCCTGCCCTCGAGTTCTTCCTTGAAGGCGTACCCCTAGCATACGTTGGGGTCAATCCCTCCAATGCCAACTCCGAGCGCGGATACCGTGAAAGTTTTGCTTCCGGTTTTGCGCAGGACTTTGTGCGCCTGAACAGCCGCTTGACTCTGAATGTCGGGCTGCGCTACGACTTCTACTCCAATCCGACTGAAGCACGCGGCCGTCTCTCCACTTTTCGAAACCCTGCGACGGATTCTGCGCCAGCCGTGGGGCAACTATTTGCCGGGACACCCCTCGACCTTCTGTCACCCCAGGCAGGCCTTGCATGGGACGTGTTCGGTGACGGCAAAACTGTGCTGCGGAGCGGCTTCGGCATCTATCGCGACCAGCTTCAGGCAGTCCTGTTCGGTCTCGACCGTTTGCTACCGCCCTTCTTCGATCTGGAGGAATTCGTCTTCCCTCGGTTTCCGAGCCCGCAGAACGCTGCCGAAACCCTGCCTCTCGATCCTTTCGCAATGACTTACCGTCCGAAGTTCCCCTATGCGATGCAATATAACCTCAACGTAGAACGGCAGCTCGCCCCGGGCATGATCCTCAGCGCGGGATACTTTGGGGCGCGCGGCAATCACCTCACGCGCGAAGCCGAGGAGAACCCCTTTGAGCCGGCCTTAGGCCATCGCTACAATCCAAACTTGAATTCCCCATTGTTAACCGATTTGACTGACGCCCAATCTTTCTATAACTCCTTTCAGGTGTCCGTTTCGAAGCGCTACACGCATAGCCTTTTCTGGCAGGCGTCGTATACATTCGCCCATTCCGTGGACGATGCTTCGGTGGATTTTGAAACGGAATCTGTGAATGATCCTCCGGCTTCTCAGAGCATTTTCGATCGCAAGGGGAGCCGAGGCCCGTCGGATTTCGACATTCGGAATAATTTCGTGGCAAATGTTGCTTACCAGCTGCCCGGACGCCGGCGTTTCCTGGGCGGCTGGCAGGTCGCGGCAGTTGCCGGCGTTCACAGCGGCGTGCCATTTACCCCGGTGCTCGACTTCGACAACGCCGATATTCAATCTTTGATTATTCCAGAACGTCCGGATCTTGTTGGCAATCCTGACACAGGACTTTGTCCGAATGGGG
>JASHTH010000104.1 GCA_030040655.1 Acidobacteriaceae bacterium
GCCGGCGAGAACGGCGGAACGCTCAACGTTGCAACCGCGAAGGGCAAAGGCACCACAGCGAACGGAATGCCTCAGCGCGAAGTTGCGGCGGCAACAGGCCGACGGCGCCGCCCCTCAGGCTACACCTACATCGGCACGCTGCTCTACGGATCGCTGGCGACGATCCACGAGAGCGACATCGAAAAGAATCTTCCCCAGTGGACCGGCACGGTCATCGAATCGAACCGCATGAAAGCCGCGGCGGAGAGGATCGAGTTTGCCGGTGCGCAGCAGGACCGGGGTCCCCAGCGACAGGTCTCCGTCGCTGGGGTGGAGGACCGCATCCATCACGTGATCTACATCATCAAGGAGAATCGCACCTACGATCAGATCCTCGGCGACCTGAAGCAGGACGGCAAGCCCGTAGGCAATGGCGACCCGGACCTGACCATGTACGGCGAATCGATTACGCCCAACGAGCACAAGCTCGCTTTGCAGTTCGGCGTGCTCGACAACTTCTACGATTCCGGCGAAGTTTCCGGCAACGGCCACGTCTGGTCCAACGCCGCCATCGGCACCGACTATCTCGACAAGACCTGGCAACAAGCCTATCGCAGCAGTGAGCGCACCTACGACTACGAAGGCGCCGTCGCCAACGACTATCCGCTGCTCGAAGAGATTCCCGACGTCGACGAGCCGGCCAGCGGCTATCTGTGGGGCGACTTGGCCCGCCACGGAAAGACCTACTACCACTTCGGCGAATTCATTTCGACCACGTTCTGCAACGAGGAGCGAGTCACCGATCCCAAGATGGGGCCGTTGCTGCAGGGCCACGACTGCGCGCACCAAGCGATCGCGCCGGGCCAAGAGTTTCCCGCCGAGTGGGGTGGGGGCGTGAACAAATGGCCCTGGCCCATTCCTCTCATCGCCGCCAACTATGCCACCAAGCCGGAGCTGGTCGGCCACTTTGCGCCGGAATGTCCGGACTTCGATACCAGCGTCCCCGACCAGATTCGGGTCAATTGCTTTTTGCGGCACCTGCAGGGCTGGATCGCCGACAGGCAGCAAGGCAAAGACACCATGCCCAACTTCGTCATGCTGCGCATGGGCAACGATCACACCGCGGGCACGCGGCCTGGCGGTCCAACGCCGAAATCTTCGGTGGCCGACAATGACCTTGCCGTGGGCCGCGCCATCGAGGCCGTCAGCCATTCGCCGTTCTGGAACGACACCGCCTTCTTCATCCTCGAGGACGACGCGCAGAACGGCGGCGACCACGTCGATGCGCATCGCAGCATCGCCTTCGTAGTCAGCAAGTATGCGCCCCACGCTGTAAACGGCTCGCCCTTCGTCGACAGCCGCTTCTATACGACCGTGAGCGTGGTGCGCACGATGGAGACGCTGCTCGGCCTGCCGCCCATGAACAACAACGACGCCTTCGCGCCGCTCATCTCGTCGCTGTTTTCTGGTCCCGGTGACCAGCCGCCCTATGTCGCCGACACCTCCAACCGCGACAACGGCCTGATCTATGCGGCCAATCCGCCGCACAGGCCGGGCGCGGAAGAAAGCATGAAGATGGACTTTCGCCACGCCGACCGCGCCGACGCGCAAAAGCTCAACGTGATCCTGTGGAAAGATGCGATGGGCTCGAAGCCGGTGCCGGCGATGCTCCTCAAACGCACCAAGGCGAAGCATCGCGACGACGATGACTAGACTGGCGCCGCACCCGCATGATTTCGCAGTGGTTTTGAGAATCGGGTGCCCCAGGTCCGTGTTTTCGGACCTGGGATAATGGGCTACCCCCCTTTTGGCCGGCGGTTGGCAGAGGGTGGGATTCGAAGCGCGCGTTTTCGACCGGTCCGAACAAGTCCTTTGCTTTTGATTTTTCTCGCGGCTTCAGCCCGCGAGAAACCGATGTTAGGAGTTTTTCCGCAACCTCTTTAGACGTGCCGAAAAGGTCGAAGAATGAATGGGGCTTCAGCCCCTGAGACAAAATCCGGCAATCTCATCAAAGCTTCCGGATCACTGCCCCGACGGCGCTGCTTTCTTTGTCTTTTCCAGGTCCTTGGCGGCGGTCAGATGCTTCTCCAGCGTCGGCACGACCGCCTCGGCATACGACTTGATGGCCGCATTCTGCGCGTCTTCTGCCTCTTTCTTGTAAACGGCGAGCGCCTTGGTGTGTCCGGCCACCATGTCCTGCTCATAATGATGGTCGAAGGCCGGGCCCTTCAGTTTTTGGAACGGATCGATCATGGCTTTGTCGTGCGCGGCGTCGATCGCATCGGGGACCGTGAGGCCTGCCTGTTGGGCCGCGGCGTGCAATTGCTCGAAGTCGCTGGTGTGGTCCGTCACCAGCGTCTGGGCATACTCCTTGACCTCCTGCGACGCGGCGGCGGTCTGCGCGAGTTGTCCAAGGTTGGCTTCCACCATGTCGGTCTGCGCGGCAAAGTCGACGAACTGCTGGTCGGTCATTCCGGCCCCTTTGGCGGCCTTTTTCTGTGCGAGCGCGGGAAGCGACAGAAGAGAAACGCAGCACATGGCAGCGAGAATACGGTTCATTGGATTTCCTCCCATCAAAACAGCCTTTGACCGGTTGGATGCAGTTTTGCTCGGAGGCGGGAGGCGATCGGCCTTGAAATCGTCGGTCTGCTCTAATAAAAGGTCTGCGGCACTGGGAACCCCTGCGTTTCGTTGGAAAAGAATGAGGGCAAAAAGGCCCGGAGAACTCCGAACCTTCTTGGTTCTTTGTCTTCGCCCGCCCTAGGCGTCACGGAATCGGCGCCGACCACGCTGCCTGATACACATAGGTCCCGCTCTTGTCCTTGAATCGCTGCAGGCTCACCAGCGGCGTCGACGAGGGAGCCGATTCCACCGCGCTCAACACCGCCGAGCAGGACTGCCCGTAAGAATAATTCGACTTTGCGCTGGCGCCGAAGCGGGCCCGATATTCAATCCCTGAAGATCCCTGCCTGCCTTCCAGGCGCGAAGGATATAACCCGAGCAACTCTCCCAGAACGAGATCCGCTTTGAAATCCGTCTCGTCCTTCCACGGGGTGTAGTTGTTGACGAATTGCGGAGTGAAGTCGAAGTCCCAGGGCGTCGCAGCGGCATGGTTATAGGCCGCCTGCAGCACGCAGTGGGAGTCGCTGCTCGCCGGGAGCGGAGTCGGCGGCTTCGTCGGCGTGGCGCATCCGGGCCAGAAGAACGAAGCATCGGCGCCGGGAATGGTATTGTCGTTCTGGTTGAAGACCGCGGCGAATGCGTAGCCGTCTCCGGTCAGGATCAGCGAAGAAACCGTGCCCGGGAAACCGCCATCTTTGATGAAGTTGATGTTGTCATACGCGTGCACGGGCTTGGCGACGACGTTGGGCTGCGCCACGTCCCATCCGGCCCCATAAGCGTCGTGTGACGGCTCTTCGGCCGTGGTGAATCCGCGCGACGTGCAGCTATCGCTGGCTGGATAGGTTCCCTTGGGCTCGATTTGGCTCGAGTCGACGCATTCGTAAGACGGCAATGTGCTCGAGTCCTTGTAATAATCCTGCGGCCACACTCCGGATTTGCCCAGAAGATTCGCCGGCCTTCCATTCGCAATGGCGCCGCCGAAATGGACCAGGTCGATCGCCGTCGTCACATAGCCGCCTGCACCTCCAAGCGCTTCCAGCGCGCCAATGCTGCTGTAGGGCTCGGGAACAACATCGTAGGGAGGAAACAATGACGGCTGCGGCGGCTGGGTCGGGTCGGTGTCATAGTAGATCGACTCGCGATCCAGCCGCTCCGACTCGGGCGTGGATCCCAGTGCCGTGTCGGTCATACCCAATGGAGCCAAGACGTCGGACTGCATGAAATCTCCCAGGCTCTTGCCGCTGGTTTCCTGGATCACTTCGCCGGCCGCGCAGAAGCCGATATTCGAGTAGTGCGTCTCCGTCCCCGGCGCCACCTGCAACGGCTGCGACTCCACGTAGGCGAGCAGCTTGGTGCAATCGGGAGGGCCGGAGGGCTTGCCCGTCTCGGCCGTCAGAAAATTCCCAACCGTCTGCAAGACCGGATAACCGGTCAAATCCGGCGCGCCGGGCGCGTCGCGGTTCCACCCTCCGGCGTGGTGCAGCAGATCGTTCACCGTGATTTGCGAGAGCTGGCTGTTGTAGGCCGGGTCGCTGGTGTCCGACGGGCCCGCATAGTAAAGGCCGAACAGGCCGTCGGCGATGATTTGCCCCACGCCGGAGAATGGGAACGGATGATCGCTGAGCTTCAGCTTTCCATCGTGCACCAGTTTCAGGATGCCCATTGCCGTAAGTGCCTTGGAGACGCTGGCCACGCGCATGCGGCTGTCGGGCTCGGCAAAGTCGGCGTTTTCCTCGTCGATGTACCCGTACGATTTGGCGAAGATCAGCTTGTCCTTGTACGACATGGCCACAATGCCGCCGGGAATGCCGTAGATATTCATGAAGTTGGCCACGGTGGGGTCGATCGCGGCCGCCATGTCGGGCGTTGCGAATCCTACGGAGGGAATCTGCGCGGAAGAATACGGTTCCATGCTCGTGTACGCGGAATTGATGCCGTTCACCGAAACTGCTTTGAGCAGGTTCTTGTCGCAGGTGGTCGGGCCACCTTCCGGCTCGTCGGCCAATTGCACGCTGTTCAGCCAGGCCTCGGGATCTGCATCGTGTCGCAAACTCCAAGATTGCGCCCGCGCGGGGAGCAGGGCTGCCGCAAATACGAGAATTCCGGCGATCGATTGGGCTTTGGCTCTCATCTTCCGGCTCTCCTGGAACGGTCCTCTGGCGTGGACCTTCCTGATTGAAAAGGCGGAATTCCGGAGCGAATCGCCTCATGGGGGGAAAAAATCCACCGCAGCCTGAAAATCGGATCGCATTATTGCCTGCAATTCTCGTTTCCCGCCTTCGGGAAAGAAAGAAACGTGATGCTCGCCGGGGGAAATCCACCTTGCCCGGTGGAGTCCTCATGGTCCTCTGCCCTCGCGATCACGGCTTCGAGTCCGTGTGAATTCAGGCTTCACACGGGAGTTCGCTGGAACTCCGTGCGCAATTGTAAACGCGCGCATTCGCACTCGATCGCATGGGCGCAGCGTCAACCTGGAGGGGACGGAATTCGGATTCGGATTTACTCTTCGCGCAGCAGGACCAGCGGATCAACCGATAGCGCGCGTTGCGCCGGAATCCACGTGGCCA
>JASHTH010000761.1 GCA_030040655.1 Acidobacteriaceae bacterium
GTCGGCGACATCGCCCTGCCGCAGATGGAGCGTGGCGACACTTGGCATTGGTCGCTGCGATTGCGAATCGCGCCCGAGCCACTGATCGGAACCATCAGCCTGATGAAAAGCGAGAACAGGAATCGCTCATTCTGGATGGTCTGCCGCGGCAGGGCCGGGGCTTGATGACCGAAGCTTGCGCATGGGTGAACGACTACTAGTTCGAGACGTTGGGATTCACGCGGTTGCGCGCTCAAGGCCGCGGCCAACGTGGCTCCGCGACGAATCTCGGAAAAACAAGAGATGCGCCGAATGGCTATGGAAGAGCGGGATTCTATGTGCGACCGACTGCGGGGCGAGATCTGGGAGATCGCGGCCCAAGGAAGGCGAGAGGTCAAGGCGCGAGGAGCCATCGGGGCATCGACTGCCGGAAAGTCGAAACCCGCCCGCGGCGATAACTCTGCAACTTCCACCCTTTTCGTCCGTCGGGTCGGACGAAAAGGGTGGCGCACGAGCAGTTGGGTTGAACTGCGCGTAAGCCTATTGATCGTTCCCCTGTGTAAGGTCACCAGAGGTTGCCGTAAGGATCCCGAACAAGCCTTGAGTGCCGCCATCGGGACCGGCGCTGAAATAGATCTCCGCAGAGGCGGAACTGGCATTGACCGCGCTGTCAAGGTTGTTGGGGCTCGAGTTGCCGGGGCTCAGTGCCCAAAGACCCTGGATGGAAAGGGTCTTTCCCGACGTGTCCAGCAGCTCGCCCAGATAGTGGCCGCTGACGAGATCATAAGCGGCGATGGTCCCACTGAACGTCGTGGCGTCGCCCTTGCCGTCGGCAAAGTTGCCGATGAGCAGAGCATGGCTGAATTTGCCGAAATCGGTCGGCGCCAGAACGATGCCCCAGGGAGCATTCAGCCAGTCGCCGTGATCGAGATGCAGCTTCAAGTATCCCTTCGTCGAGTAGACGTCGACATAGCCCCAACCTGCTCCGCCTTCGGGGAAAAAGGACCCTTGCGGCATGTATCCATAGGTGACGACGATGTTATCGCCGATGGCCTGCACGTTGAAGGGCACATAATCCGGCGGCAACAGATCGTCGGTGAAAGGTACGGGCCCATCGGTGCCCAGGCTGAAGGTCCACGGTTTGAACTTGCCGTTGAACACGTCGACGGTGCCCAGCGCGTAGTTGGCGGCATAAAGGTACGGTGCGCCGTCCACAACTGCGCTCGTCAGGCCGGTGTAAGATGAACCTTTCCTGCCTTTGGCGAGGACGATTGCCGTCGTCGACGACGTTGCACCCTTGGCGACGCCCACCGTCGGGTTCCACCCGGAGATCGTTCCGGAGAACCCTGAAAACAGAAAGAGCGCCGGCGCTTTTGGCGCCATCAAGAAAGCATTGGGGTCGCCGTTGTAAATGGTGCCCACCGGACCACCCGCAACGCTAACTGAGAACAACCCGCTGCCGGCGCCGTTGTAGACCTTGACAGCGTTTGTCTTCGTCTCCACAACCCACCATGGGCTGCCCGAGGCGCGGGAAAGCCCCCAGGCGTCAACCAGGCTCGCGTCGACAGTCGCAGCACCCAAGCTTTTTTCGCTGCCAACAAGATTGGTTTGCACGTATTCTTGACCATAGCAAGCCGTTCCTAGCGCCGAGACCGCCAGCGCCACTGTTGGCAAAACTCGCATTAACTTCATCATGCAGATTTCTCCTCCTGAGTTGAAAACCGTGCGATCGTCTGTCAATTCTGACCGGCGCGCGGCATCGGTGCTTAGGGCTTGGTGTCTTCCCGGCTTTCAGAAAACACGGCGCCATTCCTGACTCAGGCAGGAGAATAGCCCTACTCACGCGGGCGAGTTGTCATGCATTTGTAAGCATTTCGTCATACTTGACGGGAATGGGGAGTAAGTCCTGTGCGGCGGCACTACGGCAAGATGCGGTTCTTTTCTTGACGAAAAACCATGTAGGCTTCTTCACTCCGGATCGAATGGACAACCCAGAATTCGTTCGCCAAATTGAGCGATAGGGATGGCTTCACGATTGAGTTATCCAAGCTACGGTTCGTCACTGTCGCTTGCTACTCATCGCCATTGCGCGACGCTCTGTCCCCAACATGTTCGTGTGCGGGATGATCCGGCGGGAAGACGCGGAGGCGGTCCACACGGCGGTCGGTGGAAGCGACAACCTCGACGCGAAGCTCGGCTGGATGGAGCACAATCACTTCTCCGGCAAGCGGAATCCGGCCTTCGATCTCGCTCACCAACCCGCCCAGGCTGCTGGCCTCGTACGAATTGCCGAGATCAACCGCCTCGCCGAAGAGATCCCCAAGCTGGTCCGCCGGAAATCCGCCTGGAACCAGCCACGAGCCGCCCGCTTCGCGCTGCGGCTCTTCGACGGGCGTCTCCATTTCATGCTCATCGCGGATGTTGCCCACGATCTGCTCGAGCAGATCTTCGATCGTTACCAGGCCGGCCACGCCGCCATACTCGTCGATCACAATGCGCATGTGCTGCTTTTCGCGCTGCATTTCGCGCAACAGCTCGTAGCCGCGCTTGGTTTCGGGCACAAATGCGGCGCCGCGCTGAATGCTGGCGATCGTGCGATTCCGTGCTTCCTCATCGGCGATCTGGAGCAAATCGTGCGCAAACGCGATGCCGGTAACGTTGTCGAGCGTTCCCGAATAGACCGGCACGCGCGAGAAGTTGTGCAAGCGAAGTTTCTCGAGGAACTGTTCCAGGGTCAGGGAGCCGGGCACGGCAAAGACGCGCGGACGCGGAGTCATGACCTCGCGTACCAGCTTGTCGCCGAACTCCACGGCCGAGCGGACCAGCTCGCGGTCGCTCTCTTCGAGGATCCCTTCTTCTTCGCCGGCCTCGAGCAATGCCTCAACATCGACGGCGCTTTCCTCCTCGGGGCTGGCCGGCTGTTCGGCAAGCGCCGCAACCGAGTCGAAGAAGCGTATGAAGACGGAGATGGGCGTCATGGACCACAACAGGATGCGGACCGGCCAGATCGTTCGCCGCACCCACCGGCCGCGCGTCCGGTTAAAAAGCAAGGCCGGAAAGACCCGGTTGGCAAAGACCACCACCAGCAC
>JASHTH010000762.1 GCA_030040655.1 Acidobacteriaceae bacterium
AATGCGGCGTCGCCGGCTTCGCTCGGCGTGGGAGGGCCGGGATACTTCAGCCACAGCATCGCCACGCCGACCGGCGAAGGCGTGACCACGCCACTGACTTTCACGCGCGAGCGCCAGATCGTCGTCGGCCACGCGTTGAGGATCATCTAGTCATGTTTTTGGCGCGCATTGCCGGCGCGGTCGTCGCGGCCGCGAAACATCCGACGCTGAACGGCTGCCGTTTTCTGATTGCGGAGCGGCTCGAAGCCGATGGCAGCACGCAGGCAGAGCCGATTCTTGTTGTCGACTGGATGGGCGCTGCCAACGGCTCGACGGTGATGGTTTCGACCGACGGCGACATCGCGCGTGCACGATTCGGCAACACCACGCCGGCGCGGCTGGTGGTTGTGGGCATTGTCGATCGCGTGCAGAGGCCGGCAATTGTCGGGAGTGGGGCAACGTGAAGGGTACGGGCTTCAGCCCCTACGTAGTTGGCCCAAGAAAGAGTCGGGGGCTTTAGCCCCTGAGGGAGAATAACCCACCAGACATTGGTGGCAGAGGTTCGGCATGAGACTGGGCATCGTTCGCGGGCATGTGACGTTGAATCTCTCGATCGATACGTTCCGCGCCCGGACGCTGGCGATCGTGGAGCCGGTAACCATGGAAAACCTGCGCGCACACAAGGGAGCCGCAGGCGGCAAGGCGCTTATCGCACTCGACGAGCTCAACGCAGCCAACGGCCAGATGGTCGCTTTTACCGAAGGCCGCGAAGCCGCCAACCCCTTTTGGCCGAATGCGGTGCCGGTCGACGCCTACTGCGCGCTGATCGTCGACTCCATCCACCTGGCGCCGGTGAGCAGCGGCCACGGACCCGAGGTGATGCCGTGAAGAGCGAAGCGAAAGACGTGGATCTGAAGAGCAAGCGGGTGGTAACCCTGCGCGACGCTCAGGACGCGCTCGCCGCCGGCGCCACGCGCGTGTTCACCGCGGAGAATTGCGTCGTCACGCCTTCGGCCCGCGATTTTCTGCAACAACACGGCATTGAGTTTGCGCCCGGCAGCAACGGGCAATCCACTCACCCGATCTCGACCGGCGAAGCCGCGATTGCCATCCCTCAAACCAGCGGATCGAGGAGCCCGGCGAATCCGCGGCTGTTCTCGACGCCCGAAGCCGAAGCGGTCAAGAAAGAGATCTGCCACATTGGCCGCAAGCTCTGGCTGCGCCAATTCGTCGACGGCAACGGCGGCAATATCTCCTATCGCATCGGCCCCAACGAAGTCCTCTGCACGCCCACCCTGGTGAGCAAATACGATCTCACGCCCGAGGACCTGTGCCTCGTCGATCTCGAGGGCAAGCAGGTCGCGGGAACGAAGCCGCGCGCCAGCGAGATCTTTCTGCACCTGGAAATCTACAAGGAAGTCGCCGAAGCCAAGGCCGTCGTCCATTGCCATCCGCCGCACGCAACGGCATATGCCATCACCGGCCGCGTTCCCCCGAATCTTGTCATTCCCGAGTTCGAAGTGTTCGTCGGCAAAGTGGCAATTTCTCCATACGAAACCCCGGGCACGACGAAATTTGCACAAACGGTGCTTCCCTTCGTGCGCCAGCACAACACAGTGCTGCTCGCCAATCACGGCATCGTCTGCTGGGCTGACAGCGTGACGCACGCCGAGTGGTACGCCGAAGTGCTCGAGACCTATTGCTGGACGCTGATGCTGGCCGCGCAGCTTGGCGCGCCCATTTCGCGCATCTCTGAGCAGCAGGGCGCCGACCTGCTGGCCATCAAGAAAACGCTGGGCCTCCCCGACATCCGCTTCGACACATCGAAACTGAAGGAGTGTCAGCTCTCCGATCTCGACGTGCCCGATTCGATTGCGCTCGCTCCGAATGCGTGCGAGTGCAAGGACGGCATGCCCGCGGATATGGATATTGAAGGCCTGGTGAAATCCGTAACGGACGCGGTGATGGAGACGATTGGGTCGAAGTGAATGCTATGCTGCGAGGATTGCGCGCGGCAGCGTAATCAGGTTGCCGAAATTCCGAGAAGTGGATGCGGATCGGGTCGAGCCGCGGACCTCAGGGGCTAAAGCCCGATCGAATTTCATCCGTTTACGGCACGACTAAAGCCACCCCAGCAAGCAGAATCGGCTTGCTGGGGGCCCCGAAAAGTCGCGCCCTGACACTTTTCCGGAGGCCAAAAGAGATCGCAGGACGGCTTGCGACAAGGGTCAAAGAGCAACCCGACGATGAAAGCTGCTGAGCGGCAACTTCGAATCCGGCAGATGTTGGAAGCCAGGGACTTTCTCGACCTGGAAACTCTTTGCCGCGAGCTCGATGCCTCCGAATCCAGTGTTCGCCGCGACCTCGATATTCTCGAGAGCGAAAAAGTGCTCAAGCGCGTTTACGGCGGCGCGGTGCCCACGCAACCGCCCGGCAACCATGCCTTCGACTTCGATGAAGCCAGAACGAGCTTGAGCGACGAGAAGAGCCGCATCGCGAAGGTCACTGCCGGCCTGATCGAAGATGGACAAACCGTGATTCTCGATGGCGGCTCGACCGTTGCCGCCGTGGCCCGCGAGCTCGCTTCAAAATCGCTGCACATCATCACCAACTCGCTGCCCATTGCCGAAAGCCTCGAAGCCGTCCGCAACATCGAGCTTACGCTGACCGGCGGTTATCTCGATCCGCGCATCCGCGTAATGCTCGGTCCGTTCTGCGAGCAGATGCTGAGCGCGCTTCGCGCCGATGTGCTGATTATGGGCATCGGCAGCGTGACCGAGGCCGGCTTCAGCAACAACAACACGCTGGTTGTGGGTTCCGAGCAGAAGATGATCGAGATCGCAGGCAAGGTGATCATCGTGGCCGATCACACCAAGTTCGGCCGCGGCGGGTTGTTTCCCGTGGCGCCGCTCAGTGCAGCGCATACGGTCGTCTCGGATCGTGATCTGCCGCCTGAGTACGCCGACCTGCTTCGCGCCAGCGGGGTCGAAGTGCTGCTGGCGTAACGTCCCTCCCACCCTTGCGCCAGCCACGCCACGGACAAAGACGCATCCGTGGGGACCCCGGCGCGCCGCAAGGATGGGGCACCGTCGGGGTTCGTGCTCAACTTTGCCTAAGCGTTGTTTCCCGCTGAATCGACAAAGATCTCGTCCTGCGCCTGCCGGTAGGTCTTGTAATCGTGCTCCGAAAACGCAACGATCTCGACCAGATCGAGGGAGCCGGGATTGGCATGGACGAAGTCGCGGATTGCCGTTAGGGCAATGCGGCTGGCTTGCTCGACCGGATAACCGTAGGCTCCAGTCGATATCGATGGAAACGCAATGCTTTTGCAGCCGTGGGCCACGGCCAGTTGAAGGCTCTCAGCGTAGCAGCTTGCAAGGAGGCCGGCTTCGGCCCCGTGGTGCTTTCCGAAGATGGGCCCGACGGTGTGAATTACGTGCTTCGCTTGCCGTATTCCGTGGGCTTTCGTGATCTTTGCGTGGCCGGTCTCGCAGCCCGCGAGTGTTCTGCACTCGACAAGAAGTTCCGGACCGGCGGCGCGATGGATAGCGCCGTCGACTCCGCCTCCACCCAGAAGAGTCCGGTTCGCGGCATTCACGATCGCATCCACCGGCCTCTCGGTGATGTTTCCACGGACAATCCGGATCTCGGTCGGTGTCATGATTTTCCACCTCATGCAGAAGGGGAGCCGCGATTGCCAAACGAAGCGAGTCGCGATCGTTCGCCCGTCGACCGGCTTCTAGTGAATCACCACCGGCGTGCGATGCTTGCATCCGCAGGAGCGGCGCAAGACGATCTCCACCGGCAGCACGATGCGGTTTCCCGTTTGCGGCAACTCGCCGCGCGCGATGCGCTCGAAGAGCAGGCTCGCCGCCACGCGGCCCATTTCCTGAGCCGGTTGACGGACAACGGTGAGAGGCGGCGAAGTCATGTCGGCGAGATCGAAGTCGTCGAACGCTACGAGCGCAAGATCGTGCGGCATTTTTACGCCCAGACTCACGAGCGCGCCGAGAACGTAACGCGACGCCAATGTGTTCGAGGTGAAAAACGCCGTCGGCGGATTCGGCCCGCGGAGCTTTTGCTGCACCATCTGCAGCGTATCGTCCTGCGAATCGCATCCGAAATATGCGTCATCTTCGAGGCCCGCGTCTTGCATCGCGCGCCGATAGCCGAGAAATCGCGCGTTGATCGTAAACAACCTGCGGCTGAGACCCATGAAGCTGATCCGCTTGTGCCCGTGCTCGATCAAGTGCTCGGTCATGCGCCGCGATCCGGCCGTGTTCTGCACGAGCACCACGTCCATCGCCGGGTCGGAGACCGGCCGATCGAAGGCCACCACCGGGGTGCGGCCAAACATGCTGCGCGTCAGCCGCGACTGGCGCCGGTGAGCGGGAATCACCACCAGCCCGTCCACGTGGCGCTGCAGCATCTGCTCCGCTTGCACGTACTCCGTATCGGGATCCTCGTTGGTTGTCGTGATGATCACCGAGAAGCCGCGATCCTTGGCTACCGTCGTTACCGCGTGAGCGCAGTTGGCGAAGAAAGGATCGTAGAGGTAAGGAATGATGAGGCCGATCGTCTGGCTGCGCTGGCTGCGAAAGACACGCGCCAGCTGATTGGGACGATACTTCAGTTGCTCGATGGCCTTCTGGACGCGTCGCGCCGTCTCCTCCGAGACGCGAACCGTCCCGTTGAGAACGCGCGAAACTGTCATGGTTCCGACGCCGGCCAGGCGGGCGACGTCGCTCATCGTGGGTTTTGAATGCACTGGTCGTACTCCAGGCTATTCTATCGCCGCGTTGCCGGTCCGTTTCCTTCGGGGGTTAAAGCCCTTTCTTTTTGCGCTCCTTTCGGCACAACTGAAGTCGTGCCCTGACACTTGTCGTGAGCTCTCAGGCGACAATGGCATGGCGTGACCGGCCCGTTTTTGCGGGTCAAGCGGGAAACGCGTCTCGCGCAAGATCGAGGATTTCGTCGGCAATGGAGAGCGCAGCCGTCGCTGCCGGGCTGGGCGCGTTCAGCACATGCAGGGCTCCCGGCTGGCGCACGAAGTAGAAGTCCTGCAGCAGTTCGCCCGACGGCGAAAGCGCCTGCGCACGCACGCCCGACCCGCCTGCGGCCAGGTCTTCCATGTTCAATTCCGGCACCAGACGCTGCAGCGACCGGCAGAACAGCTTCTTGCTCAACGATCGCCGGAACTCATCCCAGCACATCGACGGATAACGCATGAGGAATCTCCAAAACCCGCGATAGGTGGCCGTCTCGATCGAATCGCGCAGCGAGATATCCAGGTGACGATAGCCCTCGCGCGCAAAAGCCAGCACCGCGTTGGGCCCGGCCTCTATGCCGCCGTGAATCAACCGTGTAAAGTGCACGCCGAGGAAAGGGAATTTCGGATCGGGCACCGGATAGATCAAGTTGCGCACCAGGTGCTGCCGCTCGGGCTTCAGCTTGTAATATTCCCCGCGAAAAGGCACGATCTTGGTCGCGACGCGATTGCCGGCCTTGCGGCTGAGGCGGTCGCAGTGCAGGCCCGCGCAGTTGATCAGGAAATCGGCCGTATAGTCTCCGCTCTTCGTCGCGACGTTCCATCCGTTTTTGTTTCTGAGCCCGATCACTTCAGAGGAAAACCGTATTTGGCCGCCGCGGCCGCGAATCTCCGCCGCCATCGCCTGCGTCACCGCAGGAAAATCGACGATTCCCTCCTGCGGCACGCGGATCCCCTGAATGCCCGCGGCGTGCGGCTCGTATTCGCGAATCTGCGCAGGGCCGAGCAGCTCCAGGCCTTCCAATCCGTTCGCCGTGCCGCGTTCGAAAAGGTCGTTCAAGCGTGGTATTTCCTCTTCTTCGGTTGCAATCACGGTCTTCCCACACAGCTCATACGCAACGTTGTGCCTCTGGCAGAACTCAACCATCCGGCGAATGCCCTCGACCGCCAATCGCGCTTTCTTCGAGCCCGGCTTGTAATAGAGCCCGCAGTGCAGCACGCCGCTGTTGTGCCCGCTCTGGTGCCGTCCCGGTCCGTCCTCTTTTTCCAGGAGAAGCAAATGCGTCGCGGGATACCGCTCGAGCAACCGCAACGCCGTAGCCAGCCCCACAATTCCCCCGCCAATGACTACGACTTTCATATCGTCTATCCAATCCGGTTCAGGGTTTGAACGGTCCTGCTATCGAATACGTTGTTCGGCGCAAGATTTGGCAAAAAGTATATCGCGCCGGCGAGCCAGTGCCGATGCGATGCGGGCCGCATCCATCGGCAGCGGTGTGCGACTTCGCGGCGCACCGCTGCCGCCCTCCGAATTTACCACTGGTCTCGATAATCCGCTTCCGGCTCCACGTGCCGCTCTGCTATGCTCCGCCGTACATGCCTGCCGCTCCCGCCCTCAAACGAGGAATCCGCTTCCGCGATCTGATGCTGTTCTACGTTGTCAGCGGGCTGAGCGTGCGCTGGACGGCCACCGCTGCCGCCGCCGGCCCCAGCATCCTCGTGGTATGGGTCGCGGCGCTCACCTGCTTCTTCATCCCGCTCGCGGCCAGTGTGATGGAGCTTTCTTCGCGACATCCCGAAGAAGGCGGCATCTATGTGTGGGCGCGGGCGGCCTTCGGCGACTTCGCCGGCTTCATCGCCGCGTGGACCTACTGGATGAGCAACCTGCCCTACTTCCCGGGAGTGCTCTACTTTGGCGCGGCATCGGCGCTCTATGCCTTTGGCCCGGGCGGCCGCGCGCTCACCGGCAGCCCGCTCTACTTCGTTGCGTTTGCACTGGTGTGGATGGCGATCATCACGTTGCTCAACATCCGCGGCGTGGATGCCGGCAAGTGGCTCAACAATGTCAGCTCTCTGGGCTGCTTCCTGCCGCTAACGGTTCTGCTGGTGCTTGCCGCGATTTCGTATGAGCGCTTGGGTCCGGTCACGCACCTCACCTGGGCCGCGCTCACGCCGCACTGGTCGTTCGACAACGCCGTCTTCTGGTCCAGCGTCTTTTTCGCCTTTGGCGGAGTTGAAGCCGGGTCCGCCATGGGCGATGAAATCCAGAACCCGCGCCGCACGATTCCCCTCGCTATCCTCGCCGGCGGCAGCGTTCTCGCCTTCGGCTACATCGCCGGCACCACGGCTCTTCTTGTTGCGCTGCCTAGCAGCGCCGTCGGCGGCCCCGACGGCTTTGTGAACGGCATTCATGAGCTCAGCGCTCGTCTCGGTCAAGGCTGGCTGCTGGCGCCGGTCGCTCTTTTCGTTGGTCTCAATGCAGTGGGCGGCGCCGCTGCGTATCTGTCTTCAACTTCGCGGCTTCCCTTCGTCGCCGGCATCGATCACTATCTCCCCGCCGCTTTCGGGCGCATCCATCCCCGCTATCGCACTCCATGGATCGCCCTCATTTTCTACGGCGGCACGGGAATGCTCATGGTGCTACTCGGCCAGGCCGGAACCACCGTGCGCGGCGCCTACGACGTGATGGTCAGCATGGCCATCATCGCCTATTTCATCCCCTACCTTCTTTTGTTCGCCTCGATGATCCGCCTGCAGAATCGCCCGGTCGGCCTCGAAATTCGCCGCGTTCCTGGGGGGAAACCGGTCGCTATTGCGCTGGCCTCCATCGGCCTTGTCAGCACCGCGATCACGATTGTGCTATCGGTCATTCCCGGAGCCGACGAAACCAATAA
>JASHTH010000763.1 GCA_030040655.1 Acidobacteriaceae bacterium
ATTGGATCTCCACGGGATGGCCCTCCACCATGGAGAGCGCGGCGCGCAGCGGACACCTTGCGGCCGAGGCCGTGTGCGCCGCGCTGGGCGAGCGGCGGAAGTTTCTCGTGCCCGATTTACGGCCGCGCGGGTTCATGCGGCTTGTTCGATGAGAGACAGGCAAGGTTCCGACCTTCCCGCAGGTAACCTGGTGCGGCTCTCTGATGGGGAATGCCCCGGCACACAGCCGTGCTATTGCGCAGCACGGCATACATTCCTATGATGGCCCCATTCGCGATCATGCGGATTGGTGTCCGTTTGAGCGTGCCCTCCGTCAGCTGATCGCGCGCCGGCATTCAGGCCAGGAGGCTTGGAGCTATGTCGCGGCTCGACAATTTGAAACGTGCGTTGCGCAGGCTCGGCGAACCGTATCGGCCACGGTCTAAACGGTGGCCCGCAACCGGTCTGACCGTCATTTATGGGTCCGACTCCACCGCCAGCCCGGTCGGCATCAAAGACATCAGCGTTTCCAGCATCTATCTGCTCACTCAAGAGCGCCCCGGCATTGGCGAACAAGTGAGCCTTCTTCTCCGCAAGCAGGGAGTGCTCGACAATGGCTCGGAAATGCAGATTCCCCTGAGCGCCCGGGTCGCCCGGCTCGCAGAGGACGGCATCGTACTGCTGTTTGTTCTGCCGCCGGGCATGGATAAGAAACTGTTCGAAGTACTCCTGCAGAACATCGTGAATGTCACCGATCCTGATCAAGGCGCGGAGATGTTTCGCACCCTCCGGACTTTTCTCTTCCTATGCCGCCTCTGTGGGGCCGGCGCCGAAGAGGCGATTGTTCTGCTGGATGGTCAACTCGACGCGCACCGCACTGCCAACTTCTTCAAGATGGCGCTCGCCGCCGAGAATTTCGTTGCCTTATTTCGCGATGCCGACCGCCTGCATGCCCATCCCAAGGTGGTGGAAAGTATCCTGCGCCTCGGGTCCTGGGCCCAGGACGAATTGAGCCTGCAATTGTGGAAAGGCCTGCTCATCTCGTCCTGCTCGATCGATGCGCCCGACGACTCCAATCAGGTCCTGGTCGACATGCTCGTGCAGATGACGCCCACCCAGGCCAGGATTCTGGTTTACGCGTGTGAACGCCTCCTGGGCCATGCGCCGGAAACGAAAGATTCCGCCGCCAATTCCATCGTTCTCACGTCAAGCGAGATGATTCAGCTCACCGGCGTCCACGACCGTATCAGGAATGCCACCGACCTCGCGTATTTATTCAATCTGGGATTGATTGAGAAACTTTTCGACTTCACCTCGTATAACGAAAGCGACAATTTCGATATCACACCCACCAGCCTCGGCCTCGAACTCTACAAGCACTGCCACGGCTCCCGTGAAAAGATCGAACCGCTTCTCGCTGAGGGAGCCAAGGAGCACCTCGCCGTTTTCCTGCCGCCGCCGATACCCAGCGACTTCTCCCTTCAGGCCCGGACATCCATATCACTCTACTCTGACCAGTAGCGAAGAGCAGGCAACAAGCAACAAGAATGCAGCGATTAGAGATTAGGGATCAAAAACCTCGGGCTCCCACTCCAGCCGAAAACCGAACACCGACCACTGGGCGCGCAAAGTTGTTCTCTGTTCCCTGATCCCTAGGCCCTAATGCCTGTTCCCTGTCTTTAATGCGCGAGCAGGTAGACGCCGATGCACACCAGCACTGCAGCCGCCCATCTGCGCCCGTCGACATTTTCCTTGAGGAAGATTTTGCCGGCGACGGCGTTGGTGACCAGGGTCAGGGAAGCGCTGGCGGGAGCAACCAGGCTCAGGTTGAGGTGGTTGAGCGCGAGCAGCAGCGCAAAGAACGCCACAGCGAGAAAGAAAACCCCGGCAAAAAACAGCGGGCAGGTGACCACAGCGCGAATCGCGCCCCAAATCCCCGAGCGGGCGCGGATGACGTCGAGATCGCCAATCGATTTCATCGCTGCCGCGGTGAGAACTTCACCCGTGGTCGATGTCAGCACCACGGCGGCGATCATGGCGGCCGCGGCCCAGGGATTCAAAGCTGCTGCTCCGGGTGCAGCGAGCGTCATCATCGCGGTTGCACCTCGCTTGCTTCCTCTGCCTCGTGCTCGCCATGTATCGGCGCCGCCCGCTGGGTGAGTGAAGGCCCCTGGGCGACGAAGCTGACGCCGAGCGTGATGAGCACAATGCCGGCCCAGCGCTCCAGCGAGATGGTTTCGTGCAGCCAGAATCTCGAAAGCAGCGCCACAATCACATTGCCGAGCGCCGTGGCGGGAAGGACGAAGGTCAGATCGGCCCAGGACAGCGCAGTCAGATAGCTGGCGAAGAAACCAATGAGCAGAACGATTCCACCGGCGATCCAGGGTGTGAACACCGCGGCGACCAGCGCAGCGGGATGGGCGAGCGAGATCGAAGGCATCGCGGTCATTCCGCGGGAAAGGCAACTGTCGCCCAGCGGAGCGCAGATTGAAACCAGGCCCAGGATCAGGTATTGCCGCGGCGAAAGCGTGTGGTGTGACATTCGATCGTTCAATTCGATGCAGTTGCCGCTGCGCAGGTTTCGGCTATAGAGGATTTCGCCAGTTTCCTGTCGTTACTCAGACGATCCGTCACCCTGAGCAAGTCCGCCGTAGGCAGACGACGCGAAGGATCTGCGTTGTCCTTTCCGTCTGACCGCTGCCTAGGCGTCGGCGCCCACGGGCGTCGACGGCGTAGCCTGCTGGTTGCGCGCTTCCTTTACCATGCGATTGCGCTGTGCGCGCAGCTTGAGGTACGACTTGGCCTCAACGTAGAGCCGGGGCACATCGCGGTTGACAATGGCCTTCCACACCACGCGGAACGCCGCCTTGGGGCGGAAGTAGTACTCATCGTAAAAACGGTGCACCATCTCCAGCACGTAATCGGCAGGCAGGCCGGGATATTCGATGTGCGCCATCTGGTGGCCGCCCTCGTCCTGCATCGACTTGTTGGTGATGAACCCGTTCTTGGCCGCGTACTCGTAGAGCTCCGTGCCGGGATAGGCGTGCGCGATGGAAACCTGGATGGTCTCCACGTCAAGCGACTTGGCAAACTGAATGGTGTTGCGGATAGACTCCTTGGTCTCGCCGGGCAGGCCGAGGATGAAGTCGCCGTGGATCACCAGGCCCAGATCGTGACAATCCTTGGCGAAGGCGCGCGCGCGTTCCACGGTAGCGCCCTTCTTGATGTTTTTCAGGATTTGCGGATCGCCCGACTCGAAGCCCACGATGAGCAGCCGGCAACCGGCTTCCTTCATCGCCTTCAGCGTTTCGCGGTCCGTGGTCACGCGCGAGGTGCAGCTCCACGTTAGGCCCAGCGGCTTCAGCTTTTCGCACAACTCGACTGTGCGCTGCTTCTGGATGTTAAAGGTGTCATCGTCGAAGAAGAACTCCTTCACAAACGGGAAGTTCTCTTTGGCCCACTTCATTTCGGCGGCCACATCGTCACTGGAGCGCTTGCGCCATGCGTGCCCGCTGAGCGTTTGCGGCCACAGGCAGAAGGTGCACTGCGCCGGGCAGCCGCGCGTGGAGTAGAGCGCAATGTAAGGATGCAGCAGGAAGGGCACGTTATAGCGCGTCACGTCCATGTTGCGCTTGTAGACCTTGGTCGCCCACGGCATCGCGTCCAGATCTTCCACCTGCGGGCGATCGGGATTGTGAATGATCTTGCCGTCTTTCTTGTAACTGATACCGAGGATCTCGTTCAGCGGCTTGCCGTTGGCAAATTCGACAATCGAGTAATCGAACTCGCGCCGGCAGATAAAATCGAGCGCGGAGCACTCATTCAGCGCACGGTCGGGATCGGTGGTCACCGGCGGGCCCACAAACGCGATCCGAATCGACGTGTTCGCCGCTTTGACCGCTTCGACAAGGCGCTGGTCGCCCGTCCAGCCGACCGTGGACGTGAAGAGCACGAGGAACTCGTAGTCCTTGCAGATCTTGATGGTTTCTTCCGCCGACACATGATGCGGCGGCGCATCCAGCAAGCGCGAACCCTCCAGCATTCCGGCCGGGTAAGCCAGCCAAACCGGGTACCAGTAGGACTCGATCTCGCGCGTTGCCGGCCAGCGAGAACTCGCGCCGCCGTCGAAGTTTTCAAACGAGGGAGGATTCAAAAAAAGCGTCTTCAAAGGCATAGCCATCTTCATCATTTTACCATCGGGACCGAGTGGAACTCGCCGCTTTTCGGCAAGGTAACTTACTGGATGCACTTATTTTCCATGCAGTTCATTGAGCCAGTCTTCCATGTGCCCAAGGGCGCGCAGCAGGTTCAGGCGCGCCTTGGCCAGGTCGAATCCCGACTCGAGCGAATCTTCATACTTCTGCCGCTCGTCGATGCGCGCCAGTTGCTCGGCCTTGGGCGTCGGTTGCGGCGCGGCGCCGGGCGCATTGCCCGCGCCATTACCGTACTGGAGCTGCGTAATCGCCGTCTTCAACTGCTCGGCGGCAATCTGCTGCTGCAATCCGGCGATCTCGGCCGCGGTGCTCAACTCGCGGAGGCGGCCCGTGAGCTCGGAGATGAGAACGTCGTTCTGCCGCTGCGCCTGCTCGGCTTCAACGGTCGCGCGTAGCGCATCGGCTGCCGATTCGCGCGCCTTGGCGCGATGCCCGAAGTCGAGCAGCGGAATCGAGATCGCTATTCCGGAGCTGAAGTTATTGGCGGGAAGTCGGCCCCCAAAATACTGGTTGACGCTGTTAAGCAGGTTGGTTTGGCGAACATACTGCGCGCCGAAGCTCAGCTGCGGCAGGTAGTTCACCTCTTCATCGCCCTTTGCCACCAGTAGCTTCGACCGCGCCAGCAGCTGCGCCGAGCTGATTCCCGAGACCGTCTGCGGGTCTTCGCAATTGAACTCGGGAATCTCGGGAATGCTCGAATGATCCGGCGTGATCGAGCCTACCGGAAGCCCAGTCAGCGTAGCCAGCTGTTTGGCCAGCGTAGCCGCGCGAGCCTCCAGTTGTTGGCGCTTCAGCTTGACTTGCGCGGCCGTCAGCTTCGCCTGCAGCAAATCGCTCAACGGATCGACGCCCGCTTCTGCCCGCTCCTGCTCGATCTGCACCAGGCGTCCTGCAAAGTCTTCTTCCTGATGGGCGGCGTCGAGTTCGCGATCCACGGTGTCGAACTCGATATAGGCGGTTGAAACGTCGAGTGCCGCCTGCTCCATCGCATCTTTCAAACTGGCCGTCGCTGCCCGCAATCCCATGCGGGCCGCGTCGATGTACCGCTTCTGCGAAACGCTGAATATCAGCGATTGCGCTGAGGCAGACCAGATCGAAGGAACCGTACCCGTGAATCCCACTTCGGGAAAAACGGGCAACCCGGTGCTGAAGTTGATCGAAGGGATGACAACATCTTTGCTCTCTGAGAGCACGGCTGCGGCTTTGTTCACGTCGGCCTGCGCGGCTCGCACGGCCGTGCTGTTGCGTTGCGCCAAATCGACGACCGTACGCAGCGAAACTTGCCCACCCAGCAGCGCAGGCGCCCCAACGAGCGCAGCGACAAGCAGCCCATGCGCCCACCTTCTGCGCGAATTCCATCGCCTCTTTAGCAAAGCCGTGTCGCCTCACACCGTTTTAGAAAATTCGGCATCCGGAGCCGGTAACGCCAAGTCGACGCGACCAACCCGGACTCCCCAACGACAAGTCGTTGGGGCGGGACCACCAGGGAGCGGCGACCTTAAGCATCATAGGAGCAGACACACAATGTTCCTGTAACCGTCTAATGTCTGGGCACAAGCCCCGGCCGGTAGTTGTGCGCCATCGCGGTTGCGGTTGCAAGGTCTTGTGCGGCGGCCTGCTGATCGCCGAGCTGGTCTTTCAGCCGCGCCAGCTGCGCCCAGGCGACAAAGGCTGGTGCTTCCTCGGTCTTGTCCCGGCTGGCCAGGTAGTCCTCCAGCAACTTGGCTGCAAGTGGAAGCTCGCGGTTGGCTTTCGCCAGTGTCGACGCGCCATTGAAGAGCGACACGACCGCGCGCCGGTCGCGATGCGCCGCGGCGGCTCCGCTGCGCACCGCGGCTACCATGTCGTCCCAACGCTGGCGGCGGCGATAATAACTGGCCAGCGCCATCCACTGGTAACTGGGATGCGGACCCACTGCGATGGCGCGCTTGAACTCGCGCTCCGCTTCCGGATAATCCTTGCGCTGCTCGGCGATGTACGCGCGAAGCTCGTGGCCCCGCGGCGGATCGAGCCTCTCCAGCTGTGCAGCCACATCCTCGGCTTTCTCGAGTCCTCCGCCCACGATCCCTGGCGCCGAGCAATCGAATTCACCCAGTGAAGCCAGCGCTTCGGCGTTGCGCGGATCGAGCCGCACTGCCTCCTCGAATTCCCCGCGCACGCGCTTGGCCAGCGAATATGCGCTTAAGAAATTGGCATGGTCTGCCTTCTCGCCCAGCGCGCGGCCGAGCCACAAATGATGATACGAGTTGTCCGGTTCGAGGGTGACTGCCTTCTGGCACTCGCCGATCGCCGCATCCAGCTGCCCCTCCGTCAGCCACACGCGGCATTCCAGATTGTGCGCCGCGGCATTGTTCGCGTCCTGTTGCACAATGGGAGCCAGCAGCGCCAGCGCTTTGTCGGCCTCGCCCGCCTGCAGGGAAGCGTTGACCTCCGCCAGCTCAGAGCCCTGCACCTGCGCGCAGGCGGAAACTATGGCGCATGCCAGCAAAACTGTCCCCAGCGCCCTCATCGCAACACCCTGATCGGCACGCCGAGCTGCAACGGCTGACCGTTGGTGGTTCCCGTCGCAACCCAGTCGCCGGTCTGCAAGCCGGAGAGAATCGCGACCTGAGTCGTTGTGATGGGGCCGATGGTGACCGGAACCCTCAGCATCTCCTCGTCGCTCACAACCTTGAAGACGTAGTAGTTTCCATTTTCAAAGCGCAACGCTTCGCGCGGAATCGTCAACGTATTGGGCTCGCTCTCCGTGGTCACGGTCACCGTCACATTGGTGTCGGGCAGTAGTCCGTCGTCGGTGCCGTCGATGGAAACAAACGTCGCCCCCACGTTTCTGGTGGTCAAAGTGAATACTTCGGCAGGCAGCCGCTCGATATGCCCGTGCCAATTCACCCCGGGCTTGGCATCCCATCGAATGAGAATGGGTTGTCCCACGGCGAGCTGGCCGATCTCCGGCTCGTCGAAGTAGGCGCGCACGCGCACATGGCTCAAGTCGGCCATCTCCAGCAGCGTGGAGCCTGCTTGGACAAAGTCAGTGGCCTGTGCGTTCACGCTGTAGACCGTTCCCGCAACCGGCGCGCGATAGGAGGTCTCGTCTTCGACCTGCCGTGCGGCGGCCAGGTTTGACTCCGCGCCGGCCAGCGCGACACGCTCGCGTTCCACTTCGAGCGGTGAGTAGCGGCTGGTGGCGCTCTGCTCGGCGGCCTTCAGAACCACATCTGCGGCCGCAAGCCGATCCCGCGCTGCAGCTACCTCGCCGACGCTTGCGGCTCCGTCGGCGTTCAGCCGGATTAGCGTGTCCAAGTTCTTCTGCGCGGCGTCGCGATCCAGGCGCGCGCGCGTTACCTCGGCCGCCGCGGCCTGTTGCTCCGCTTGCGTGCCGTTGTGCAGTGCGGCCTCCAAGGTAGCCTGCGCCGTTTTCATGCCGCTCTCGGCATCGGCCAGCCGGGCGCGGGCCTGCACATCGTCCAGCACCATCAGCAACTTGCCGGCGGGGACTTTGTCGCCCGGCTGCACATAAACGGCCTTCACCGTAGTTGCCAGCGGACTGGTGTACTCGTACGGTGTAATGGGCTCCACGCGCCCGTTGGTCGCAGTGGTCTTGGAGAGCTCTTCGCGCACCACCTGGACGGCGCGTACCGGCAGGCGCTCCCGCAACATCGACCGCGCCGCGAAAAAAACAACCACCAGGAGAATCGCCGCGCCCAGCCACAGCCAGCGCCGGTCCAATTGCTTTCTTTCCCGAGCCATGCACGCAACCTGAGCCAGTATATAGGACTCGGCGAAGCGCCTCGGGGGAGCAGAAAAATGCGCCGGCCGGCCTAGGGCAGCAGCCTCGCAGAAATGCCCGGAAAGCGGAGTCGCGTGCGTTGCGTGAAAGCGCCTGCCGTCGGGTATTGCGATACTTGACTAAGTCAACTATATTGCTTGACATGACAAATGCAGTGTTCGCAGCGCCGCCCACCGACGATGACATCGACCGTGCCGTCGCCGCCTTCCGCCATTTCAACCGCTTCTATACGCGCCTGCTCGGCCTGTTCGGCAACAGCTACGTGAGCAGCCGGCTCTCACTCACCGAAGGACGCGTGCTCTTCGAGCTGGCCACGCGCGGCCGGTGCCGGGCCACGGAAATCGCCGCCGACCTGAGCCTCGATCCCGGCTACTTGAGTCGTATTCTGCGCAAGTTCGAGGAGAAGGGAATCGTCGCGCGTTCTCCCTTGCCCACCGACGCGCGCAATGCGGTTCTGCGCCTCACGCGGAAGGGCAAGGCCACATTCGCCGATCTTGATCGCCGCTCGGCAAAGCAGGGGCGAAGTGTGCTGGAACCTTTGACCCCGGCCACGCGCGCCGCGTTGCTTCGTTCCATCCGCACGATGGAGGAGACCCTTGGCCCAAGATTGGAGCCGCCTGCGCCGTTCATTTTGCGCCCGCACCGTCCCGGCGACATGGGCTGGGTGATCGCACGCAACGCAGCGATCTACGCGCAGGAGTACGGTTGGGATTCCACCTACGAAGCGCTGGTGGCGCGAATCTGCGCGGATTTCATCGACCACTTCGATCCGCGACGCGAGCGCTGCTGGATCGCCGAGCGCGACGGCGAGCCGCTGGGCTGCGTTTTTTGCGTGCGCCATCCTGAGCGCGAAGACACGGCCCGGCTGCGCCTGCTTCTCGTCGAACTCAGCGCCCGCGGCCTCGGCCTGGGCAAAGCGCTCGTGACCGAATGTGTCAACTTCGCCCGCACCGCCGGTTACTCGCGCATGACGCTCTGGACGCAAAGCATCCTCAAAGCCGCGCACCACCTCTATGCGCAGGCCGGCTTCTCGCTGACCGCCGAAGAGTCGCACCACAGCTTCGGCAAAGACCTCGTCGCCCAAACCTGGGACCTGGAGCTCTAGGGTTACGCAACAGGATTTCGCACAAGTATCTCGCTGTCATCCTGAGCGAACTTTGCCGCGTACCGGGGTCACCAAGAAGCCGTTTTTGCTTCTTGGGGTGGAACGACAGGTCCTCGTCGCTGGGGTGGTTGGCGGCAAACGAGTCGAAGGATCTGCGGTTCGCGGGAGCAAGCTGACGCGAAAGCCTTGGAGCGTACGGGCTTCAGCCCGTACATCTGCGCGGAGAATAGAGGACTGGGCTTTAGCCCTTGAGGGAAACCTCGACCAGCTCAGCGACCGGCAACTGAGTCATGTACACTTTCCCGCATGACGCGCCACGCCTCGCTCTTCTTCTCTCTCTTTGCCCTCGCCGCGCTCGCCGCAGCACAGAACCAGCCGCAGCCTGAGCCTGCGCCCGTGCCGCCACCCGTGCCGGCGCCGGTGGACAAGCCCTATGCCGGCCCGATCCAGCTTTCGGTCGACATCTCCAACACCACCGACCGCGTATGGAAAGTGCACGAAGAGATTCCCGCCGAGCCCGGTGCGAAAGAACTCATCCTGCTCTATCCGGAGTGGATTCCCGGCGACCACGAGCCTTCCGGCTCGATCTCGGCGCTGGCCGGCGTTGTCACCACGGCAGACGGCGCTCGCGTGCAATGGGTGCGCGATCGCGTGAACATGTATGCGTTTCATGTCCCGCTCGGCGCCGGCGCAAAGACGGTAGGCCTCGACTTCGACTATCTCTCGCCCATCAAGCCCAGCGCCGGCCGCGTCGAGATGTGGGACGCAATGGCCGATCTGGCGTGGAACGAAGTCGTCATGTATCCGGCGGGATACTTCTCGCGCGACATTCCCATCGACGCATCGCTCAAGCTGCCCCACGGATGGAACTACGCCACGGCGCTGGAAACAGCATCGAAGGATGGCGACGCCATTCACTTCGAGCGCACCACGCTCAACACGCTCGTCGACTCGCCCCTCTACGCGGGCCTCTACTTCGAGCGCATCGATCTTTCGCCCACGCCAACTGACATCGTTCATCTCGACATCTTTGCCGACAAGCCCGAAGACCTGAAGATGACTCCCGAGGAGTTGCAGGCGCACAAAAACCTGGCCGCCGAAGCCGACAAGCTCTACGGCTCGCACCACTACAAACACTATGACTTTCTGTTGCTGCTGAGCGACACGGTCGGCGAGATCGGCCTAGAGCATCATCAGTCGAGCGAAGATGGCCTGGGCACCGACTATCTGACCGACTGGGCGACCGGCGTCTACGATCGCGACCTGCTCGCCCACGAGTACACGCACTCGTGGAACGGCAAGTTTCGTCGCCCGGCCGACCTTTGGACGCCCAACTTCAACGTGCCCATGCGCGACGACCTGCTGTGGGTCTACGAGGGCATGACCGAGTACTGGGGCATGGTGCTCACCGCGCGCGCCGGCATGCGCACCGCCGAGCAGACTCGCGACCTTTTCGCGCGCACCGCAGCGGATTTCGCCATCGACCGCGGGCGCGACTGGCGGCCGCTGGTCGACACCACCAACCAGCCCATCATCTCGCAGCGCGCTCGGGTGAGCTGGGTCAGCTTCCAGCGCGAAGAAGATTACTACATGGAAGGCATGCTGATCTGGCTCGACGCCGACACCAGAATCCGCGAGCTGACCCACGGCGAAAAATCGCTCGACGATTTCTGCAAGAAATTTCTCGGCGTCTACAACGGCAGCTTCATCACCGACACCTACTCGCT
>JASHTH010000105.1 GCA_030040655.1 Acidobacteriaceae bacterium
GCGATCTTCACGCTCTCCAGAATCTGCAGCGAGGCCAGCGTGTCGAGCGAAGCCAGCGGCAAAATGATGGTCAAATAACTCCACCACTCGCGCTGCCCGAACAAGGCCGCGGGGTTGGCAAAGTGTGGCAGATAGAATCCCGGCGCGGCGGCCGGCGGCGCCGGAGCGCTGTACACGTGCAGCCAACGCAGCACGGCCACCAGCGCCGCACCCAAGCCGATGGCGACCAGTCCCGGCGGAATGCGCCACGGCAGCTTGAGATGCGAACCGTAGAGGGTGAACAGCACCAGCATGGGCAGCAGCGCGATGGCGGCGCGATCGAAAACTCCGAAGATGAATCCCAGGCAGAGAAACGCGAGCGCCAGGCCGGCCAGCGGACACAGCAGCGCCGCACGCGGCGTGTGGCGGCGCAGCCAGTCGGTGCAAAACGCGCACGACGTCTGCACTGCTCCGCTGATCAGGCTGGCGAAGACTCCCGCCTGCCAGGCCAGCGCGCCGGAATGGGTGCGCGTATAGACCGGCGCCATGATGAGAAAGACATAGGCAAAGATCGTCGGCGTGTTCACACCGAACGGGATCGCAGTCACATCGCTACGGCCCGTGCGCGCCGCCAGGCGGCGCGCCTGAAAGGCGTAAAAGAGATTCCCCACCAGCACCGAGATGGCTACGCCGGGCAGAACCCGGTGCGTGACAAACGCGGCCGGGAAGCCACACACCGGACCGAGTCCCACGATGAGGAGCAGGTCGGGAAAGCCGGAAAAGAACAACCCGAAAAAGCCGTCGACGTCGCCCGAGGTGAACCAGGGCAGATGGGAGCGCGCGGGCGCCGCAACTGACTTAACCAGTTGGCTCATGCGGCGCCGTAGGTGAATCCAATGGCCCGCAGCCATTTGCGATAGGCGATCGCCATGCGATCGGAGCGCAGGTGAAGCTCCGTTTGCAAGTCCAGCGGCAGCAGCTCCGGCCGCTGCGATTCGACCACGACGCGGTCCTGCTCGGTCACGCGATCCTGGAATCGCACCAGTTCCTCATCGGAGACCTCGCGGCCGTAATTGAGGCTCATGATCAGGCGCGTCTCGCAGGTCTGCTCGTCCACGGGCGCAACCTGGGCGAGAATGCCAAAGCGGCGCGCGCCGTCGGTCTTCACGAATCCCGCGGTGAGCGGGCCGTGGACCCAATAATGGTAGTTGACCAGCGCCGCCGTCCCCGTGCCATCGGGATCGGGCTGCCAGATGCGAATCTCTTTCGCCTCGGGCCCGCGACGGTTGGGTCCATCCCCGCCGGCGGCGACCCGGTAGTCCTCCACTTCGCCGCGCGCAGGATCGCCCAGCAATCCGGCATGCACAAAGCCGAGGTGCGCCACGTCGAGGAGGTTCTCGATGATGCGCGGACCGAGCGCGCGAAAGGTGTAGGGACCGGCCAGCACGGTGCGGAATGCGGGATCCTCGACAAGGGGAAACTCGGGCAGCGCGGAAGATGGCTCGCCGAAGCAAACCCACACCACGCCGTAGCGCTCGCGCACCGCGAAGGTTTCCACGCGCGCCTTGGCCGGCGGCTTCAGATCGGGATGCGCGGGAATGTGCACGCACTCGCCGCCCGGCGCGTACTCCCAGGCGTGATAGGGGCAGATGACGCAATGGCGGGAGCGCGCCGCCGAAGCGGCGGCCGGATCCCCTGGGCGAACGGTCCCGAGGGAAAGCCGCGCGCCGCGATGAATGCACAGGTCGCGCCAGCAGTGCAGGCCCTCGCTGGAACGCCACAAAACCAGATCCGTGGCCAGGATGCGGCGGGGCAGCAATCGGCCGGGAGCAATCTCCCGCGACCACGCGACCGCGAACCACTCGCCCACGAGCTGCGGATCGCCGAGCGGCGAGGAGGGTTGAGCAGCAAGAGAAACAACCGCATCGGCCGCCATGTCGGGCGACGCCTCCGAGGGCAGAATTAGGCAGGATGAATCCCGAAGTGAGGCTAGTGTACACGGCATTCCGCGAGACGGAGGTGTTATCGCAGAGGAAAACCCCGCCACAGTGACGCGGAACGCGCATCGCGGCGGGGTCGGAGGAGAACGGTCCGGCGCTGTGCCCGGATTTTTAGTGAATCATGTTGATCGTGTCCTGCGTGACCGTATCGAAGGTCGTCACCGTCTTGGAGTCGGCTTCGAAGGCGCGCTGGGCGATGATCAGGTCGGAGAACTCGGCCGAGATGTTGACGTTGGACTCTTCCAGGGCTCCGTCTTCCATGGTGCCGAGGCCGTCGGCGCCGGATGCGGCAATCGAAGGCGTGCCACTGGCCAGCGTGGTCGCGTAATCGCCGTTGCCCAGCAGTTCCAGTCCCTGCAGGTTGGGCGCGTTGGCCAGCGCCAGTTGCCCAATGGCCTGCTGTTGCCCGTTCGAATAGGTGGCCGTTACCGTGCCGTCGGAGGCGATGTTGAAACTCTGATACTCGCCACTGGCATAGCCGTTTTGCGTGGTGGCCGAAACCGCAGAAGCCGCAGCCACCTGGCTGATGGTGGGCGTGTTGCCCGAGCCGAGCAGGTTCCAGTTCATGTTAAGGTTGGCCGCGCCGTCGGCGAGGCCGTTGAAGGCCAGAGCAATGCTGGAAACGTCGCCCGCAGCGGTGCCTACCGTTTGCACCGGTCCGGCACCCTGCTTCACCTGGATAAGATTGCCGCTGGAGTTGAAGGTCAGCGTTCCGGTCACGGGCGTGGAGACGCCGCTGGTAAAATCGCC
>JASHTH010000106.1 GCA_030040655.1 Acidobacteriaceae bacterium
CCCCAGGTCCGTGTGTTCGGACCTGGGCTTGACGACGACTCTGCTCGTCAGCGATGGGACAAGATCGGAGACAATTGCTCTTCGGCAAACGCAAACGGCTCCCGCGCGGGAGCCGCTTGCGTTTCAAATCTGAAACTAGCCTCAGTTTCCGCCCGCCGCCTGCGACCCACCATCCTTCAGCGCGAGCTGCTCATAGGTCATGCGCAGGTACTTGTGGGGATTCACCGGCACATTGTGCACGCGCACCTCGTAGTGGAGGTGCGGGCCGGTGGCGCGGCCCGAGCGGCCCACGTAGCCGATGATCTGGCCGCGGATGACGTGCTGCCCGGGCACGACGGCCGATGAGGAAAGATGGGCGTAGACCGAGACGACGTCGTGTCCGTGGTCGAGGACGACCTGGCGTCCGTAGCCGGAGCCCATCGACTCATCGAGCACGTTGCCTTCGGCGGTGGCGCGCACCGGCGTGCCATAGGGCGCGGAGATATCGATGCCCGAGTGGAAGGCGCCCTCGCCGTTGAGCGGGTCTTCGCGCTCGCCAAAGCTCGAGGTCACGACTCCTTCGATCGGCCAGATCGATGGTGCGTCTGCCAGGGTCGCCCAGTCACCCAAGAAATCCGGTGTCAGGCCGCCTTCGAGCGCGCGAGAGACACGACCGGAGAGCGCGTCGGTGCGCAAAGCATAAAACTGGTCGATGGACTGCTTGATCTGCTGCGGATTTGCCGCGTCGGCTGCGGCGAGCGTGGGCGGCGTGGGCGCGGCCGCAATGCTGGCGGCGCTGGCATGAGCCGCCTGCCGGGCAAGCCGGGTTTGCCGCAAGCCATAGAGCGCGGTGACTTCATTGGCCAGCGCGCCCAGCGATGCCACCTGCACATCGCGATCATGGGCAATCTGGGCCATTTGCCGGTAATCCTTGCGCAGCCTCTCGCGGTCCTGGCGGACCTGATTGAAGCTCTCGGTCTTCAGGAGCATGCGCGTGTACGAGCCGGCGAGTCCAACGATGGTGAATGCTCCCACCAGCGCCGCGGCGACAAAGGCGTAAGCATAGTGCAGCGGGAGCGGAATCTTGCGGAGCCGCCCGTCTTCTTCTCGGGCTACAAAAAGGATGTAATAGCGCTTGCGCAGCATGGGTACCTCTTGCTCCGCGGGCGTTGTGGCCGCCGCAGGCGGAGAACTGTAAAGTCGCAAGGCAAAAGGGGTCGACAAACCCCTCAAAGTCATCGGCTTAGCTGCCCGTTTGGGCGCCTTCGGTGAATCAGTCTGTTCAGGCTAACAAAGCACCCTGCGGCGGGTCAACGGAAACCGAAGCCGAAACCCTTCCGAAAGTTTGCCCTATTCTCAATTTGTGGCGGCAACGCGATCTAAATCCGAAGAGGCTGCCTGGCCGGGCGAATTGGCCCTATTGCGCCAGATTCGAGGCCGGGCTGGAGCCGTAGTCAGTCCCGCTCTGCGCGTGGGCATCGGCGATGACTGCGCCGTGCTGCGATCGCGACCCGGCGAAGAGCTGGCTGTAACCACCGATTTATCGATCGCCGGCCGTCATTTCCGGCTCGAATGGCACCCTCCCGAAGCGATCGGTCACCGCACTCTGGCTCGCGGTCTCAGCGATCTGGCCGCTATGGGAGCGAGGCCTTTAACTGCCTTTCTCTCCTTAGCTTTGCCGCGCCGCCTCACCCAGCCGGAGCGCGACCGTTCTACCCCTTGGATGAGCCGGTTTTTTGATGGGCTGCTTGGCCTGGCAGAGGGTTACCGGTTGCCGCTCGCCGGGGGAGACCTGGCGGAATCGCCGCTGGCCATTGCGGATATCGTGCTGGTCGGCGCGGTTCCGCGCGGGCGGGCGCTGCTGCGTTCCGGCGCACGGCCGGGCGACGTCCTGTATGTCACCGGCGCACTCGGCGCGGCTGCGGCGGGAGTCGAGCGGCTGGCCAGATTCAAGGGAAATCTCCCCAAGAAGATTCATGGAGCGCTGAAGGCGCATCTTTTTCCCCAGCCCCGCGTGGCGCAGGGCGTGTGGCTGCGGCGGCGCAGGCTGGCGACCGCCGCAATCGATTTGAGTGACGGATTGTCAACCGATCTCGCTCACATTTGCGAAGAGTCGGGCGTCGTCGCTGAGGTCGATGCCGCGGCGCTGCCGATCGATCGGGAAGCAACTCTCGTGCAGGCGCTGCACGGCGGCGAAGACTACGAACTGCTCTTCACCGCCCGGCCCTCCGTACGGATGCCGCGTGCGATAGCCGGCGTATCTGTCACCTGTATAGGTCGAATTATCCGCGCACGCGCTGGCCGACCACTTGTGACGCTTCTGACCGAGCTTGGTCCACGACCGCTCGCCGCGAGGGGTTGGGAGCACTTCGGCTGACGCTCAAAAGTTCTCGTTGCTCGGCTCGCTTACCGGGGGACCGGAATAGTGGACGTAAACCAATCGCCAGCCCTTGCCCGGCAATTTCACGTAGACCTGGCTCTCGCGGCCGGTGGTATGAACCGGCGCGCCGTTGCTCCGCATCGCCGCCACAAAATCCCAGTCGAATTCGACGACCGCTGCGTCGCCGTAAACATGAACGGCGATGTTGCTGCAGTTCTTCAGCGTTCGTTGAGAAAAGGTCTGGCCCATCAGTTTTCCATAAACTTCCGACGCGATCTCGTCCCAGCCGTGCTCGTGGCCGACCGGGTTGATGAAAGAGACGTCGGGGGTCGGCGACCAGACGGTGGCGCCAAGAGCCGGATCGGCCGCATCGATCGACTTCATGTAGCGGTCGACAAGAGCCCGGATCTCCGCGGTCGCCTGCGCATCTGGATTGGCCGCTGCGATTTGAGAGAACGATGCGGGCGCTGCACACTCAAGCACGAAGCAGGCAATGAAAGTTGCAAGAAATCTCCTGTGCATCTCTCTCTCCATGGGAACGATTTGGTTGTATTGACATCGGCTGGGGGCAGTTCTGGAAATCTCCAGATAATTGGTCGTTTTGAAAGGGCACGGCTTCAGCCGAGCCGCAAAACCGGCAAGAATGAATGAGGGCTTCAGCCCCCTGAGGGACGATTGCCGAGCTGTTCAGAGCCTCATTAGTAGCCCACCGTAAACTGCTGCCGGACATGCTGCGGATTCTCGAGCTCATCCACCAGCGCAACGGCATAGTCCTCGGCAGATATGCGGCTCTCGCCGTTGGCATCCGTCACCAGTTGCGTTCCGCCTAAGCGGAATTTGCCCGTTCTTTCTCCCGGCTCGATCAGCCCCGCCGGACTGAAGTAAGTCCAATCGAGATGCGACGATTTCAGGAGCGCCAGCGCGTCCCTGTGTGCCAGCGCGATCGCTTTCCACTCGGGCGGGAATTGGGGCGTATCGACCGCCTGCACTCCGGGCGCAACCTCGAGGCTGCCCGCGCCTCCCACGACGATCAAGCGCCTGACGCCGGCTGTGGCCAGGCCGGCGAGCAGCGAGTGCATCGCCGCCCAAAGCGCAGAGGAATCATCGCGTGGCGGCGCATAGGCGCTGATTGCCGCATCCCTGCCTTTCGCGGTTGCGGCCACGGTGGCCGGATCGAGGATGTCGCCCATCACAACATACGCGCCCAGCGCCGTGACTTTCTCGGGGTTGCGCACGACGGCAGTCACGGTGTGCCCGCGATGGAGCAGCTCTTTCAGAATGCGGCTGCCGATCATGCCCGATGCGCCATAGAGGACGACGTTCATGCGCGATTCTCCTTGTGGACTCGTTCCTGCGCTCCAGGTTCGTCGTGGCCGCGCAGCTCGCGGACCCATGCATGGATCCCGTCGATAGTGATGAACGCCGGGAGGATGCCGATGTATCGCACAAAAGAACTCCCATCCGTTTTTGTTTCCGTAGACGCTGTATCGCGACCTGCGATCTCGGAATTCACCGAGGCGTCGTCCATTCGGATTATTTTACAAAGAACCGTGGCTCTCAATTCGTGCGCCGAACGGACGCCGAGGCTCCGAAGACCAATGCGCGTTTCCGCCGGCAACCGACTATTATCATTCCAGCCATGAACGCCAGGAACGTCCGTGTTCGCTTTGCGCCGTCGCCCACCGGGCTGTTGCACGTGGGCAATGCGCGAACGGCGCTCTACAACTGGCTCTTCGCGCGCCGCGCCGGCGGCAGCTACATTTTGCGCATCGAGGACACCGATCTCGAGCGCTCCGAGGAGCGCTACGAGGACCGGCTTATCGAGGACCTGCGCTGGCTCGGCCTGGACTGGGACGAAGGTCCGGATGAGCCGGGAGCGCCGGCAAGCGGCGAATTTGGGCCGTATCGCCAGTCGCACCGGCAATCGATCTACGCCGAGCACACTGAGCGGCTGCTGGCCGAAGGCAAGGCCTACCGCTGCTTCTGCACCGCCGAGGAGCTCGAAGCCGAGCGCAATCTGGCCTCCGCCGAGCATCGGCCGCACGTCTATTCGGGCCGCTGCCGGCATCTCGGCGCCGCAGAGATCGAACGAAACCTGGCCGCGGGCCAGCACTTCGCCGTCCGGCTGAAAATCGCCGACCATCCGCTGCGCTTTCACGACCTCGTTCGCGGAGTGGTAGAGTTTCCGCCGGAGGCGGTCAGCGACCCGATTCTGGTCCGCTCGGCAACTGGAGCCTCGGCCGGATTTCCCGTCTACAACTACTCGGTCGTGATCGACGACGCCCTTATGCAGATCTCGCACGTCATCCGTGGCGACGACCATATTGCGAACACGCCACGCCAGGTGGCCATCTACGAGGCATTCGGCTGGCCCCTGCCCGAGTTTGCGCATCTATCTACGATCCTCGGCGCCGACCGCGAGCGGCTCTCCAAGCGCCACGGAGCGACATCGGTCAGCACATTCCGCGAGATGGGCTACCTGCCCGAGGCGCTGGTCAATTATTTGGCACTGCTGGGGTGGGGCGCGGAAGATGGCAGAACTGAGATCTTCACTCTCGACGAGTTGACCAGCGCCTTCTCGCTCGAGCGCGTTACGCCTTCGCCGGCCATCTTCGATTTCGACAAGCTGAACTGGCTCAACCGGCATTACTTGAAGCTCGCGGCACCGCCAGGGCTTGCGGAGCTGGCGTGGGGCTACTTGGCGTATCACTTGCCGCCGCGCGAATCCGCTCCCGAGGCTCTCCGATCGTGGTTTGATCGGCTGCTCGCGTTCTTTGTTCCGCACGTCGATCGTCTCGACCAACTTCCGGCGAAGCTCGCCTTCGTCTTCGGCTTCGATCCCGAAGCGTCTCGCCTCGTCGATGAGAACTCCGCCGTGCTCTCGGCCGATTCGTCCCGCACCGTGCTCGCCGAGTTTGCCGACCGCGTGCGCGCGCACGCCGGACCGGTGCGCCCCGACGACTTCAAGCGCTGGATGAACGAGGTCAAGGCGGCGACGGGCGCCAAGGGCGCCGAGTTGTTCCATCCCGTGCGCATTGCGCTCACCGGCGCCCCTTCCGGACCCGAATTCGACAAATTGCTGCCGCTCATCGAAGACGGCGCCGCGCTGGGGCTGGGGATTCCGAGCGTCAGCGAGCGGGTGGAAAGGTTCGTCGGGGTCTGACCGCAATGTCCGACGTCTGCTGGATCGATGGCAACCCGCCGGTGACGCTGGCGATCGTCTTGCGCCCGCGCGGCGGAGAATGGCTCGCCAAAGAACTGGAGCGCGTGCACCGCGGCGGCATTCAAACCCTGGTTTCTCTGCTGGAGGAAGAGGAGGCCCGGTGGCTCGGGCTTGAAGAAGAGCCGGCTCGAGCGAAGGAAGCGGGAATGGAGTTCCTTTCGTTTGCCATCCCAGACACGCAGGTTCCACCCAACCGCGCCGTGTTCCGGGAGTTTATTGCGAGCCTGGCGAATCGGCTGCGGCATGGCGAGCGCATCGGCATTCATTGCCGGGGAAGCATCGGCCGATCGACGATTACAGCGGCCGCCACGCTCATTCATCTGGGATGGAAGGCGGATGCGGCGCTTGATGCGATTGAAAGGGCGCG
>JASHTH010000107.1 GCA_030040655.1 Acidobacteriaceae bacterium
CCGATTGCTCTAAATTGTTGATTTTGAATGGTGGACGCGGTAGGAATCGAACCTACAACCTGTCGGTTAAGAGCCGAATGCTCTGCCAGTTGAGCTACGCGTCCAGGAAGGTGTGTTTCGTGACGCTGCGTGGATTGGCGCGCTGCGGGGCGAGCCTGAATCTGCCTCAGCCCTCGATGAGAATAGCACACGCAATCTCGTGGATCCAAGAGCGCGGGCGATGCGGAAAACGATCTAAAACGTGAATGCCAAGCCGGCGCCGATGCTGCGCTGATCCTGCGCAAAAACGATCAGCGAGCCGTCGCTCGAGACGAACGGGCGATAACCTTCGGCGAGCAGGTTGCGAACGTCGAGAAGGGCTTCGAAGTGGCCTTCGCCATCGGCGCGCACGGCGAGCGGCTGGCGGATATGAAGATTGAGGAAGGGGTCGGCGGCGTCTACCGCGAAGGGAGCCACGCGGGTGACGGTTTCGGCCGGTTGCCATCGATAGCTGGCGCGCCAATGCGTGTGCGTGCCGTCCAGTGTCCCCGAGAGCGCCAGCGAATACATCTGCGCATGGCGCGGATGCGCGCCGGAGACGAGCTGGGCCACCGGTAGCGCGCGCGCCGCGACGGGCATCACCAGCGCGTCACCGTTGGCGTAGCTCACGCGGACGAAATTTCCATTGGGCAGGCGGTGCTCGACGGAGGCCAGCAGCCCGCTCGTCGAGTAATCCGGCGCGGCCGCGCGTAGCAACCCGCCAGCTGGGTCGAAGAGGACTGCGGCCGGCGTCGAACCACCCGGGGAGCGATCGGCGCCTTCAATGACCGGATTGTCGATGTTATCGGCATAGACCACGACCGACATGCCGGAGCTCTGAGTGCGCCGCTCCCAGCCAATCTCCTGATGCACGCCATGCTCCAGCACCAAATCGCCGTCCCGCTCGGCGGCCTCGGGCAGCCAGGTATTGGTCAAGCTCTCGTCGGCGCCGTCGGTGCCGGGCATCATCGTCGTCATGCGATAGTTGATCTCGGAACTGCCAGCGCGCCATCCGACCCTCGCGAAGGGAAGCGCCGTCGCGAACGTATCCGACGAGTGGCCGCCCAGGCGCGCCATCACCTGGCTGAAGCCCACCTCGGCTTCGGCCGCGTCGCCAAATTCCATGGTCTCGGAGCTGCGCAGGGCGGCTTCTTCCAAGTCCTCGTCGCCGCTCGCGTCCACTTGCGGATGGATCGCCACGGCGGCCACCGACTGCACCGAGCCGGCCATCCCCAGATCCTGCCGGAAACCGAGCATCGACTCCATGCCTTCGTCGGTATCGGGGGCAAAGTCCACGCGCGCCAGCAGCTCGCGACTGTCGGAGGGTGTATCCTCGACGACCGCGGTGAAGCGCTCGCCGTTTTCCCCGAAGGTGCCTTCCTGCCCGGTCGCCATGAGCCGCGCCTTCAATTTGGGAGTTCCACCAGGCTTCTCAGTCACGACGACCAGCGGCCCATCTTCCAGCCACCGTAGCAGGGGGCGATTGGCGGCCGAGCGCAGCGTCCACGCCCAGTCGTCCTTTTGGGCATCGCGGGCGCGCGGCTCGGCGGGAAGCCACTGCATCACTTCGAAGAGCGTATTCAGGGTGAGATTGACAACGACATGGGTCCGGACCCGCAGGTTCTCGCGCAGCGAAGGCAGGAACGACGTGCCCATGGCCTTGACGGCATATTTACCCGGGATGACGGAGGGGAAGGCGAAGCGGCCGTTCGAGTCGGTGTAGGCGCTGGCCACCACGCTCAAATCGGGACGAAGCAGCTGGACGACCGCGCCGATCTGCGGCACTCCCCCGGAATCGCACACCAAACCTGAAACCGATCCCAGGG
Source organism: Acidobacteriaceae bacterium (assembly GCA_030040655.1). GTDB lineage: Bacteria > Acidobacteriota > Terriglobia > Terriglobales > Acidobacteriaceae > Telmatobacter. The sequence goes on from JASHTH010000107.1 coordinate 1,845, forward strand.
TGACTCCGTAGACGGGAGCGCTTCCCAGGGTGAGCAGCATGGCGAGAAGAGCGAAATGGAGCCTGCGCATCACTGTTCCTTGTGACCCGGCGGCGTCCCTGGCAAACACCTCAACCACTGTTTCCGCACAAACCTCCGAATCTGAAGCCCGGTTGGCCCTTGTTGCGGAATGACTCCTATTCGACGACAAAAGGCGCCGATTGTGCAACCTCTTGTTTCGAAATTTCGTCGTTTACATCCACCATCACCTTGTACCGGCCCGGCGGCAACCCAGCGATGTCCATCGATTTCTCCACCGTCAACTGGTCGCTGTGCGGTCCCAAGTCCTTCGATTCCAATTGCTTCGAGAGCAGCACATTGTTGTTGGACGTATCGACGATCTGGTATGTCACCGTGGCCTGGTTGCTCTTGGTGGCATCGTTAATCCCCAGGTTGTACACCTGCACCCAGAAGTTGAGCGGCTGGTCGCGCTTGTAGGTGATCGGGACGCCCGGATTCGGGCTCACCCTGGGCCGGACGTAGGTGTTGCCGATCACGAAGTTCCCGTCGCCGATGTCTCGCGTCGAAACCTCGCTCATTTTGTCGGCCAAAATCAGCGACGAGGTCGCCAGCTTTTCGTCGTGGAAGGCCGGCACGTCAAGACCGCGCCCGTAGAGGCCCACATGGTCGGAGTTGTTCACGTCCTTGATGGCAATGTCCAGCCGGTACAGGCCGGGCGGAACAGGCAGCGCCTTCCAGTACACGTTGTCCCGGTCCAATGCCTTTTCCAGCAGTTCCTGCGGCTCTTCCACCTTCACCGTGTCCTCGAAGGTCTGCACCACCTTATGCGTCAACGTGGTCACCTTGCCCAGGATGTTTACGTATCCGGTTGAAACGCCATCCTTGGTCACAAACGTGATATCGCGGTTCCGGATCTGGATGGTGACCGGAACCAGGACCATATTCTCCGTCACCTTGACAAAATCGGTGCGGACATCGAAGGGGAAGACCGGCCCGCTGAGGATCTTGTGCTCGGAGATAAAACTCTCCAGGTCCTTGAATTTGACCGGCGGGGGCGCAAAAATCTTAGCCGCCAGCTCGATGCGGTCGAACTCCTTGGAAGCCTGGCCGGACGAAAGCGGCCCGGTCCCGAGGTTCTCAAAGCCGCCCTTAAAGCGCTCGGACTTCTTGGCCTGGCCCATCTCCTCCCACTGCGTCAGGCCGGCGCCTGGCACATGCAGAAGGGCGTCTTTTTCGCCGCGGTCGATGGTGAAGTGGTAGTCGCCGCACTGGCAGGTATCGACAAACTCGAGGTCGATGTTCTCGCCGATCCCCTCAAGATATCGGTAGTGCCAGATTTCGAAGGGGTAGGTGGAAGTTTCGCCGCCGCCCTCGTCCATGGGCCGCTCATAGGTGCCGCCCGAGGGGTGGGAGTCAATCGAATCGGGCTGGCCGTACTCGATATAGATGCGGCCGCGGTCGGTCTTCCAACCCGGCTTGCCGGCGGCAAACTTGTCGTTGGCATAAGCGATGCGCCGGTAGTGCTCTTCGCGGAACTCATTTTCCGGCGAGTCGGGATTGGGATTGCGCCGCTGCCAGAACTGCTCGATAAAAGCGTCGCGCTCCTCGTCGTTGCTCAACGACTTGAACGCCTTCCGCTCCTCGTCGGTGATAATGTACGGCACTTCCTCGTCGAGCCACTTCTTGTAGGCACCCTTCAACTCCTGCCGGAGGGCCTTCTGCGCCTGAATCTGCTCATTTGCCGATCGTGGGCGCTTGGTGGCGTCGAAGTCCGGATTATCCGATTGGTCGGCCGGCTGGGCCGCTGGCGCGGAAGAGGTATCTTGAGCGGCGAGCCGGTGGCAGGGCGCAAAGAGCACACCCATCCCCAGTGCGGCAAAGAGGGCGATACGACCATTACGCATCATGGCCTTGAAAACTCCTGCAGTCCTTTATTCTACGGGTCCCCAGGCTGCCCGGCAAGATTCTTACGGAGCTTTACGTTCCGTTTGGACGGACGAGCTAAAAGAAGGTAATCGCCCAGGCTGTAGGCGGCGAGCAGGCGCCACAGGCCCGGTCGCACGACCCGCGGTCAATCGAGGCTGGAAGAGCACCGCTCGCCGCGAACTCGCCCCCTCGGGAAAAGAGAGCCGGTTCGGGGTCTACGGCACGATCGTGATCGAGCCATCGACTTCCTTGAATTTGTAGTTCCGCGCCGACAGGGTTCCCGGCTTGACGATGATCGGATAGGTCCCAGGCGGCGAGTCGAAGCGCGCCTTCGTAGTCAGAATCGGCTTGCCGTGCACGTCCTTCGCCGTGTCGCCGTTCACGAACCCGGTAATCGTGTAGGTCAGCTCCGGCTCGATGCGCTGGCCCTGGTGGATGGTGTAGTTGCCCGCGGCCACGGTCAGCTCGGCGCGCTGGATGGTGAGCGTGGCGTTCTTGAAGACGAATGCGTAGTTGGGATCGGAAATCGTGTTGGTACCCGGACCGTATGGTTGGTACCCTGCCGCGAGCGTTCCCTGGCTGATGTCAATCGCGTAGGTCCCAATCGAGGACTTCGAGGTTGCCATTGTGGAGAGGCTAGGTGCGCCGGTTAAATTGACTACTCCATCGCCAACCCGAATGGTAATCGGGAAGCAGCTGAGAGCCGGCACTGCGCCACCATAGACCATCGATGCATTCTCCGCCGCTACGATCAGCCTTTCCGGATTCACGCCTACGCTGACGCGCGTCGCAGCGCCGTCATAGGTCGCATTGCCCGGCTGGTAGGCCTCGATCGTCACCCTGCCGACCCAGGTTGGCGTCAGCACATTCCCCCTCATTGTCGTTGGCGCGTAATTAACATATCCGCCTTGCGATACCACGGTGTATTGCACGGGAAGGCCCGAGGTTGCAATTGCGTGGTGCGTCAGATTAACTGGCGCACCGAAGGTCAATTTGGGCGGGTTGAACGCGATTTCCTGCCGAGCGCCCGTGGTCGTGATTCTGGCAACATACGCATCGCCGCCCCCGCCCGGCTGAGTCTGAAAGGCGCCCGGAGTCACCGGCAAGCTGCTGGCTCCGCCGGTGATGTAGACGTTGCGGAGATGGTCGTCCGCCGCAATCCCGGAAGTC
>JASHTH010000764.1 GCA_030040655.1 Acidobacteriaceae bacterium
TTCCGGGCTCTTCACGGGGCTGGGCACGCCCTGGTAGTACTTGACCGGGCGCACACAGGCGTAGAGATCGAGGATCTGGCGCAGCGCCACGTTGAGCGAGCGGATGCCGCCGCCCACCGGCGTGGTGAGCGGTCCTTTGATTGACACGCGCAGGTCGCGCGCCGCGTTGACTGAGTCGTCGGGAAGCCAGCTGTTGAACTGGCGAAAGGCCTTTTCGCCGGCGAAGATTTCGAACCAGCGAATGGCGCGCTTGCCGGTGTACGACTTTTCGACCGCGGCATCGAAGACGCGCTGCGAAGCCTTCCAGATGTCGCGTCCGGTGCCGTCGCCCTCGATGAATGGAATGATGGGGCGGTCGGGAACCTGAAATTGTCCGTTGCAGTACTCGATCGGCTGCCCATCCTTGGGCAATTCAAGGCCGTTGTAGCGGGTTTGCATGGTGCGGATGGAGTCCTTTGCGGGTGCGGTTGCCAAATGAAAAGGCTAACATCCCGAATTTGCAAGGCGCAACGCTCGCCGTGAGCCCGGATGCCCCGCGCCTCTACGGAACCTGAGATGGAGATGGAGTATACGGAAGCATATCGAGCGAGCGGTCCTGCACGTCGTCCACAAGGTCGCCGAACTTTGCGCTGGTCGATTTCTTGATTGCGATCCACTCGGGGTCGGCCAAGAACGCTTTCCAGACCGCAATCTGCGTGGTTCGGTCCTTCCAGCGCAGCAGGTAGACAAACTCCGCATGGCCGGAGGGACCACTCTGCGCGGTGAAAACGATATCGAAACCGTATCGCTTCATGATGGGCATGCACTGATCGCGGAAGCGATCGTGGAAATGTACCTCGTTGCCGGGGTGGAGCTCGTAGATGCGGAGTTGATAGACGGGCCGCTGGGCTTGCAAACCGTTGGCGATACAGCACCAAAAAAGAAGAACGAGGAGTGCGAATTGTTTCACGATCTGTTCCTTTCCGGGCAGCCGCTTGCCGGAATTCTCCCATAAATGGGCGCATTGGAACCATCCGCTGCCGCGAAGCGGCAGTTCCCGGAATGGAGGTTGACATCATGATGCTCGAGACCATAGCATCATGATGTGCGAACGACTCTCACCATTGACGACGACATTGCGGTGCAATTGAAGCGAGAATCGCGAAAGACGGGCGACTCCATGAAGCGAACAGTCAACCGCTTGCTTCGCCTGGGACTGACAACAGCCTGCTCAGCGAAGCAGCAGGGCGAGCCTTTTAGAGTGAAGCCCTTTGCGCTCGGTCTTAGGCCGGGACTCAGTTACGATTCGATCTCCGAGCTACTCGAAGAAGTTGAAGGGCCGTACCACCGGTGATCGTTCCAGACGCGAATCTTCTCCTCTACGCCTATGACAACGCGTCGGCCCATCATGCTGCTGCGCTAAAGTGGGTCAACCGCACCTTCTCGGGAACGGAATTGATCGGTCTGCCGTGGCAAGTCATCTGGGCATTTCTCAGGATTTCCACAAACAAGCAGATCTACGCGACTCCGATATCGATGGACACAGCAGTGGGAATTACGCAGCGCTGGGTTGGGTTGAGAAATGTTCGCCTCCTTGCGCCAGGGGAAGGCCATTGGGATCTGTTGCGGCGAATGCTGATCGAGGGGGGCGTCCGCGGCGCGCGAGTCACGGATGCAGAACTTGCCGCGATCACGACGGAGTGCGGCGGCGTACTTCATACGGTCGATCGCGGCTTTGCACGGTTTCCCGGCTTGCGATGGGTGAACCCGCTCTCTATCGCTTGAACGATTGCTTCAATCGCCGGGAGAGCTCTACCGGTCCTTCTCTTCCTTGAACTGGTCGCCGTCGAAGCGCGGAATCCCGAAATGCCCGCGCAGGTGAAGCACGTCGACGGGGCTCAAATTGCCGGCCATGGTGGCCAGCGTCAGGCTCCGCGGGCCTTCGACCAGCACCACCGCTCCGCGCACGTTCATTCCATCCAGCACCAGCCAGACATCGGTGGTTCCATTGCGCACGGGGCTGCCGGAGTCGACCGTGGTGACCAGGTGTTTCCAGCCGCGCAGGTGGTAAGCGCGGCGAATGGCGTCGACCGCGGATTTGTCGGGAATGCCGGCATCGCCAAAACGCAACAGATGCACACTAACGCCGTCGATCTTGGCGATCGCCTGCCGCGTTTGCGGCTCGGTGTAAGGCACCATGCCGGCGGCCATGGCCAGCATGGTGCGATCGAGCGTGAAATCGGATTTCACCGCCGCCTGCGCCCGCAACTGTGCAAGAGCCGGCGGAGTCCAGTCGAGGACGACGGGGCCGTCAGATTTCGCGGCTGGCGCCGATAGAGATTGCGCGAGCGCGGAACCAGCGGCGAGCGCCGCCATCGCCATGGCCGAGCTGAAGACGAGCCTGAGGCTCATGCTCCATTCGACACCCGGGAGCAGAAAATGTTGTGCACCGGCACAGTCCCGGCAGCGGGAGGAGCGTTCGGTTCAGGCAGCGCTTGTGAAAGAAAGATAAATTCGAGCACGCGCGTGTGGCGCGCGCCGGAATGCGTTACACTCATGCGGGAACGCTCACAAAATGAGAAATTCTTGAACCACGGAGGGCACATAGAAATTGGGAAAAGCCATGGTCCCGAGGAGGATTTTCTTCACCAAAGGCGTGGGCAAACACAAGGAGCGCCTCACCAGCTTTGAGCTGGCGCTTCGGGATGCAGGGATTGCCTCACAGAACCTGGTGCGCGTTTCGTCGATCTTTCCGCCGCAGTGCAAGCTCATCCCGCGCAAAGAAGGGCTGAAGTACCTGAACGACGGCGAAGTCGTTTTTTCGGTGATTGCGGAGAACTCCACCCGCGAGCCGCACCGGCTCATTGCGTCCAGCATCGGCGTGGCGATTCCCGCCGACCGCAATACCTACGGCTACCTGAGCGAGCATCACAGCTATGGCGAGACCGAGGACCAGGCCGGCGAATATGCCGAAGAACTGGCCGCCGAGATGCTGGCGACGACGCTGGACGTCGAATTCGATCCGGACAAGAGCTGGGACGAGAAGAAAGAGATTTACAGGATCTCCAACAAGATTGTCCGCACCAGCAACGTGACGCAGTCGGCCGTGGGCGACAAGCGCGGCCTGTGGACGACGACAATCGCCGCGGCGGTGCTGATCCTGGACGAATAGGTTCGGGCTGCCGGCTTGGAGGCCGATCCTGCGCGATGCGGGGTCGGCCTTGCCATCTGGGAAGAGAATTGTTGTCACGGAGGAAGATTCCGGCCATGTCGGATGCGCGTAGATACAACCTCGGGCTGGTGCAGATGCGCATGGGGCCCGACCCGGAGGCGAACTTCGCTTCCGCGGTGCGGCAAATCCGCCAGGCGGCGCAACACGGTGCAAGAATCATCTGCTTGCCGGAGCTTTTTCGTACCCAGTATTTTTGCCAGCGCGAGGATATCCGGCTCTTCGATCTGGCCGAGCCGATCCCGGGTCCTTCGACAACGAAGCTGGCAGACGTAGCGCGCGAGCTGCGCGTGACGGTTATCGCTTCGCTTTTCGAGCGGCGCGCCCCGGGGCTCTACCACAACACGGCCGTGACGCTGAATGCCGCGGGAGAGATCGCCGGCGTCTATCGCAAGATGCACATCCCGGACGATCCTCTGTATTACGAAAAGTACTACTTTGCTCCGGGGGATCTGGGCTTTCAGGCGGTGGATACCGAGGTGGGCCGTGTAGGCACGCTGGTGTGCTGGGACCAGTGGTATCCAGAGGGCGCGCGACTGACCGCGCTGAAGGGCGCCGAAGTGCTCTTTTATCCCACGGCGATCGGCTGGCATCCAGCGGAAAAAGAAGAGTTCGGAAAAGCGCAGTACGAAGCCTGGCAAACGATCCAGCGCGCGCACGCCATTGCCAACGGAGTCTATGTGACCGGCGTGAACCGCGTGGGGCACGAGCAAGGCGATGTGCTGGGCAATCGCGCCACAGGACCGGGCATCGAGTTCTGGGGCGGGAGCTTCCTGGCCGATCCGTTCGGGCGCATTGTGGCCAAAGCTGCGCACGAGACAGAAGAGATTCTCGTCGGCGAGATCGACCTCGAGTTGCTTGAAGAGACTCGGCGCAACTGGCCGTTCCTGCGCGACCGGCGGATTGACGCCTACGCTCCGATCGCCAGCCGCTTCCTCGATTCGGCGCCGGGCCAATCGCTGCGCGAGGAATCCAAGTAGCGATGGCCCGGGTCGACTCGCCTGCAGCCACGCCGCGCGAGCTGGGCTACCGCATGCCCGCCGAGTGGGAGCCGCACGAGGCCACGTGGCTGGCCTGGCCGCGCAACCGGACGGACTGGCCGGGAAAGTTCCTGACCATCCCATGGATTTACGCCGAGATCGTGCGCCTGCTGGCCACGCGTGAACAGGTCCATCTGATCGTGCAGGACGAGAAAACGCAGGGCCGAGTGGCCGGCATTCTGGCGCGCGCCGGGGTGAATTTCGACCGCGTGGCCTTTCACGCCTGGCCCACGGACCGCGGATGGACGCGCGACTCCGGCCCGATCTTTGTACGCAACGGGGAGGGCCGCATCGCGATTACGAATTGGCGGTTCAATGCGTGGGCGAAGTACTCCGATTGGCAACTCGACGATCAGATTCCCGGCCGCGTGGCCGAAGCGCTTGGACTTCCAGAGTGGCAGCCGGAAATCATTCTTCAGGACGGAAGCCGTCGCCGCCTCGTTCTTGAAGGCGGCTCGATCGATGTCAACGGTGAGGCCATCCTGCTTACCACGGAAGAGTGCCTCCTCAGCGAGGTGCAGCAGCGCAACCCGGGCGTGAGCCGCGAACAACTGGAGCAGGCTTTTCACGAATATCTCGGGATCGAACAGGTTCTCTGGCTGAATCGCGGAATTGCCGGCGACGACACCCACGGGCACGTGGACGATATCGCGCGCTTCGTGGGGCCGGCGACGATTGTAGCGTCTGTCGAGCCGAACAGCGCCGACGCGAACCACAAGCCTCTGGCGGAGAACCTCGATCGCCTCAAAGCCGCGCGTTCGCTGAACGGACGCCAGTACACGATCGTGGAGATCCCGCTTCCACGGCCAGTGGTCTTTCGCGGGCAACGGCTGCCGGCGAGCTATGCGAACTTCTACATCGCGAATGGCCTGGTCCTGGTGCCTACCTTTCACGATCCCAACGACCGCGTTGCCCTCAATCTTCTGGCCGAGGTATTTCCGGATCGCGAAGTCATCGGCATTCACTCGGTGGACCTGATCTGGGGCCTTGGCGCGCTGCACTGCATGACCCAACAGCAGCCGGCGGGCGATTCGTATTAAAATCTATCCAAGGGAAGGCGATTTATGGCATTCGGTCTGGATATTAAGGAGGTTATTGCTGCTGCGCGGGCGAGCCTCGTCGACATAATGCCTGATGTCGAAGCTGATTACGTACGCATGGAAGAGATAGAGCGTGAGGGGTCCAATTGGGCTGTCACGTTTAGTTTTCCTGCCCCAGGACGATCAAATGCGACTTCGCATCTAGTTGGACCGAGAAGTCCCTTCGGAGTTGGACGTGTGGCCAAGATCGTCGTTGTCAACAGTGTTACAGGCGATTTTGTCGCCCTGAGGCAGCGGGCAGCGTGAACCTGCGAGACCTTCCCCTTGTCAGGCCACATTTGCGAAAGCCAGCGATCCTGGATTCGAATCTCCTACTCCTGAATTGGTGCGCATCGTTC
>JASHTH010000765.1 GCA_030040655.1 Acidobacteriaceae bacterium
CCAGCATCGCTGGATCTGGCGCGCGAAACCGTGCGCATTATGCGCCAGAACCTGGGCTGGGCCGTGGGATACAACCTGCTCGGCATCCCGCTGGCCGCCGGCGTCTTCTATCCGGCCTTCCACATCCTGCTCAGTCCTTGGATCGCGGCCGCCGCCATGGCGTTCAGCTCGGTCTGCGTGCTCGCCAACAGCCTGCGATTGAGCCGCTGGTCCGCTTCGTGAAGCGGTACGGGCTTGGGCAGTGTCTGACGAATTCGCGGTTGAATGCTTTGTAACAAGGTACGACTTCAGAGGTTGCGGAAAACTCCTAGGATCGGTTTCTCGCGGGCTAAAGCCCGCGAGAAAAATCAAAAACAAAGGACTTGTTCGGCACGGCTAAAGCCGTGCCCTTTCAAAACCGCTCGCAGAGCGTGTTTTTCCGCAGCCTGTTCAGTTGTGCCGAAAAAGGCGCAAAAACGATCGCGGCTTCAGCCCCTGAGGGCCGCTTCCCGGACCTGACCCGCGGCGATTTCGATTCGTCAGGCACTGCCTAGCCCTTGAAGAAGCCAGCGCGCCGTTTCCGGATCCCCGCTCGTTGTCGCCGCATAATAAACTAGTCTCAGGCCGCTCCGTGCGTATCCTTACCCGCTACATCCTCGGCGAGATTCTCTCTCACACCCTCATCGGCTGCGCCCTGTTCACGTTCATCCTCTTCATGCGCGATCTGCCGCAGATCCTGGAGACGATCGTTCGCAACACCTCCACGTTTACCAACGTCGTGGAGATCCTGCTCTTCACGCTGCCCAACACCTTCAAAGTCACCATCCCCATGGCGGTGCTGGTCGGCATCCTGCTCGGCCTGAGCCGGCTCGCAGCCGACAGCGAAGTGATTGCCATGCGCGCTTCCGGCCTGGGCATCGGCTACTTCGTGCGCGTCTCGTCGATCGTCGCAGTCACCGGCACGCTTCTGGGCCTTGTCAACTCCATCTGGGTTGAGCCCCGGGCCAACCAGGCCATCCTCGAGATGCAGCAGCAGCTGGCCACATCCGAAGCCTCCTACGAGATCCAGCGGGGCGTCTTCTACGAGGACTTCCGCAACTACGTGCTCTACGTGCAGGACGTGCGGGCGGGCGCGGGCGCGTCGAACTGGCGGCTGGTTTTCATGGCCGATGTGAACGACCCTTCGACCCCGATCGTGACCACGGCGGCCAGCGCCACCGTCGTCAGCGACCAAAGCGGCGAACTGCTCATGCGCCTGCGCAATGGCGCCGAGCACCAGATGGTGGCCGGCGAGCCGCAACAGTACAACATCTCGGCCTTTACTTCGACCGACCGGCCGCTGGTCCTCAGCCAGCAGGGCGACGTTCACCTGGGACGGATGGATACGGCCATCTACGCCATGTCGATGCACACGCTGCGCGAGCATCTTCACGGCCCCGACGCCCGCCACTACCAGATCGAGCTGAATACGCGGTTCGCCTACCCGGTGGCCTGCCTCGTGCTCATGCTGGTCGGCGTGCCCTTGGGGGTGGCTTCGCGGCGCGGCGGCAAGAGCTCGGGATTTGTTTTCACCATTCTGCTGGTTTTTCTCTATTACTTTCTTTCCTCCACGGGAATCGCCCTCGGCCGCCAGAACAAGCTTCCTGCCTTTGTGGCGGTGTGGACGGCGAATGTGCTCTTCGCCGCCGTGGGAACCTTCCTGCTCTGGCAAATGGCCAGCGGCGGCCGCATTCTGACGACGATCACAAGCTGGTTTGCGCGCCGCTCCGGAACGGCAACCGCGGCTCCGCCAAAGTCCAACGGCGTCAAGTTCTCCGCGTGGCTCGAGCGATTACAGCCACGGGCCAAACGCACCTCCTTTCGCGGCGTTTTTCCCCGCATTCTCGACGAATATGTCGTCCGCGAGTTCCTCAACATCTTCTTTCTGGTCATCGCCGGCTTTTTGATGCTGTTGCTGATTTTCACCTTCTTTGAGCTGGTCGGCGACATTCTGCGCAATCGAATCCCGTTGGCCACGGTGGGCGAATACCTGGTCTACCTGACGCCGAACCTGCTCTACCACATTGCGCCCCTCGCCGTGTTGATCGCCGTGTTGGTCAGCTTCGGCGTGCTCAACCGCAACAGCGAACTCACGGCCATGAAGGCCACGGGAATCAGCCTCTACCGGCTCCTTGTTCCCATCGTCTCCATTGGCGTCATCCTGGCCGTGTTTCTCTTCCTCTTCGACCAGTTCTATCTGCCCCAGGCCAATCGCCGGCAGGAGGCGCTGCGCAATATCATCAAGGGCCGGCCGCCGCAGACCGTCCTGCATCCGGAACAGAAATGGATCTTCGGCCAGCCGCGACCGGGCGAGCCTGGCCGCATCTTTTACTACCCGTTCTTCGACTCCGTGCGGGATGAGTTTGCCAATATTTCGGTCTTCGAGTTCGATCCCTCCACGTTTTCGCTCACGCGGCGCATCTTTGCCGCGCGCGCCATTTGGGATACGGCCCAGAACACCTGGAGATTCGAGAACGGTTGGGTGCGCGACTTCGACGGCGCACGCCCCATTCAATATCGCGAGTTCCGCAATACCACGTTTTCCGAAATCCACGAAGAGCCGGCCTACTTCACCAAGGAAGCCCTGCAGTCGCAGGAGATGAACTTCGGGCAGCTCGAGCGCTACATTGACGACTTGCGCCAGAGCGGTTTCGACACCATGCGCCTGCGCGTCGCCCTCTGGCACAAACTGGCCTACCCGCTCACCGCCATCGAGATGGCGGTGCTGGCGATCCCATTTGCCCTTTCGATGGGCCGGCGCGGCTCGCTCACCGGCATCGCTGTCGCCATCGGCGTGGCCCTCGCCTACCAGGTCATCGACGAGCTTTTCGGCGCCATGGGCAACGTGAACTACCTGCCGGCCATGCTGGCCGCCTGGTCGCCGGACGTTCTCTTCGGCCTGATGGGCGGCTACCTGCTGCTGAGGGCGCCGACGTAAGGCTGCTGCGGCGCAAATTGAAACTTCACATCTAGGGTAAGCCCAAAGTTATCCGTCTTGAATTCTCTCCATTCCCATCCATCCTATTTTTCGGTTAGTATCTGTGATCAGTAAGAAATCAATATTGCCGAATCCTGGAGGCACGAAATGAATCCCACCGCATTTCAAGTTCATAAGTCGTGGGCGATTCCGGCTGCGCTGGTGCTGGTGGTGACAGGGCTGGCTGACTGTGCTGTCGCATGGTTCGCGCAGCGGCCTATCCTGTGGTGCACGTTGATCGCTTCTACGCTCCCTCTGACCCTGTTCTTTTTCGTGGCCTACCCGCTGCTGCGCCAGGAGAGCCGGAACTCTTAAGCTCGCGAGGAACCGGACTCAGGTCTCCGCACCCTCCTTAGCCCGTAGGTTACGCCCCCCAATAAAGGCGCATCGGCCCCTGACGTAGGTTCACCCGTCACGCGAACGCCAAAGGCTTGGGAACGCACGAATACAATAAATCCATGCTTCGCGACCTGGGGCCGCTCTTCCCGTACATGCGCCGCTACCGCTGGGGATACCTGTGGGGCAGCCTCTCGTGCATCGCCACCAACGCCGTCTCGGTCTTCGCGCCCTGGGTGATCGGCAAGGCGGTCGACGACATGAAGCACGGCGTCAACTGGAGACATATCCAGATCTTTTCCGCGCTGCTGATCCTCATCGCGCTGGTCAAGGGCGTCTTCCTCTACTCGCAGCGCTGGATTTTGATCGGCATCTCGCGCGACATCGAGCTCGACCTGCGCAACGACCTGTTTCGCAAGCTGGAAAGCCAGGACTCGGGCTTCTATCAGCACTTCCGCACCGGCGACATCATGGCCCGGCTCACCAATGACCTGAACGCCGTGCGCATGCTCCTGGGCCCGGCGCTGATGTACAGCGCCAACACCGTCTTCTTCACCGTCGGCGCTCTCTTCTTCCTGTTGCGCATCAGCCCGCTGCTCACGCTGGTCGCCTGGGCGCCCATGCCGCTGGCGAGCATCCTGGTGCAATACTTCGGGCGCCTCATCCACGATCGCTTTGAGCGCATCCAGGCCAGCTTTTCCGAAATCTCCGCGCAAGCCCAGGAGAATTACACCGGCGCGCGCCTGGTCCGAGCTTTCGCACGCGAAGAGTCGCAGATCGGCCTCTTCGAAACGCTGAATCGCGAATACATCTCGCGTTCCCTGCGCCTGGTGCAGCTTATGGGCATGCTGTGGCCCACGCTGGAGTTCGTGCTGGGCGTCGCCATGATCCTCACTCTCCTCGTCGGCGGACATCTGGTGCTGGCGAACCGCATGACGGTGGGCCAGTTCGTGGAGTTCAACACCTTCATGCTCATGCTCATCTGGCCCATCATCGCCGTCGGATGGGTCGTGAATCTCTTCCAGCGCGGCACGGCCTCGGTCAAGCGCATCGACGATCTGCTCCAGTCGGAGCCTTCCATCGACGACCGCGCCGCCGACCCAACCGTTCCGGAGAACGCGGTGTTGCGCGGCGAAATTGAGTTCCGCAACCTCAGTTTCAGCTACGGCGACACGCCGGTGCTGCGCGGCATCTCGCTGCACATTCCCGCCGGCTCGAGTCTCGCCATCGTCGGTCCCACCGGCTCGGGAAAATCCACGCTCGTGAACCTGATTCCGCGGCTTTACGAGGCGCCGGAAGGTTCGCTCTTGATCGACGGCCGGCCGGTGCGCGATTATCTGCTCTCCTTACTCCGCCGCAACATCGGCATGGTGCCGCAGGAAACGTTCCTGTTCAGCGAGACGCTCCGCGAAAACCTGGCTTTCGGCGTTCCCAACGCCGGCACCGACGAGATCCTCGAGGCCGTCGAAGCCGCGCACATCCGGCAGGAGATCGAGGAGTTTCCGCAAGGCTACGAGACCATGGTGGGCGAGCGCGGCGTCACTCTTTCGGGCGGCCAAAAGCAGCGCTCGGCGATTGCGCGGGCCCTGCTGCGGCGACCGCCGATCCTTATCCTCGACGATGCACTGGCCAGCGTGGATACCTACACGGAAGAACGAATTCTCGGCGGGCTGCGCCGCTACACCCAGGACACCACGACGATCCTGATCTCGCATCGCGTCTCGACGGTGCGCCACGCCGACCAGATCGCCGTGCTCGACCGCGGTCGCATCGTGGAGCTTGGCCGGCACGAAGAGCTCTTGGCGCTCGACGGTTACTACGCCGGGCTTTACCACAAGCAGCAGCTCGAAGAAGAGCTCACCGTAGCGGGATAGAGCGGTTCCGCATTCCCTATACCCAGTTTCGAGTGCCGCTCAAATTGGCTTTTTCTTAAGGCGAGGGCGGGCCACTTGGCTTCTGCTCCGGAGTATAGAAGCTGTGGTACCGCTGTAGAACTCGCCGATCATGCGGTCCAGCGAGAGGCGGCAAGATCCGAGCGGTCCTCATAGCCCTGAACCGGCGCTTGACTGCGGGAAGCGGCGGCGTGCGGTTTCGAGGTGACAGCTACCGCCTCCGGATCCTTGGCGGCCTCGCGCCAGGCGTCGCGCACGTTGCGCACGCAGTCGATGGCGTGCTCGAACTTCAGCCGCGAGGCGGCCTGCGAGGCCTGCACAATCTGCGCGAAGATCGACGCATAGAACTCGCTGAGCACCTGCGCCGGTCTGCCGCCGATGTCCATGCGCAAGCGGGCTTGCAAGTGAATTACGATATCCAGAGCCCGCTTGACGGCGATGCGGCGAGCGGTCACATCGCCGCGCTCCACGGCTTCGCCGGCGGCGTAGAGAAAACGCAGGATGCCGTCATACAGCGCAACGACAAGGTCGAGCGCCGAAGCGCCCTCCAATGCGTGTTCGCGATAATCGGCCATGGGCTCGAATCCTTATCCGGTGGGGTTCT
>JASHTH010000766.1 GCA_030040655.1 Acidobacteriaceae bacterium
ATTGTAGCGATGGAACCGCTTTAGCTCGCGTCCTTCAACGGTTCCTCGAGATCAGTCCTTGTCTCCGGCGTCCGAGCCGTCATCACTGTCCCAGTGACGATGCCCGTAATGGCTGATGCTCTCGTTCAGGCGGTCGGGATTGACCGAGACCTGCACCACGTCCATCTCACCGCTCTCCGAATCGACGATGAACAGCCCCATCCGCGAGCCCTCCGGGCGGCAAAAGATCAGCGTTTGCTCGCGGCCGTGGCGGCTGGTCTCGCGAATCATGCGCTCCCAGCCGGCGCCGAGCCTCTCTTGGACTATCGCATTCAGCTCTTCGCCATCGACATCCGCATCGAACTGCTCGAACTCCGCGATGTGCAGATTTCCCACGCCGCCATGCGTGGCCCGGCCGGAGATAAAGCTCATTAGCCCGACGAAGGGAATGCGCGTCGCCCGCACGTGGTAGCGATCCTCAATGGAACGCACCACGCCATTGAAACCGCCGTCGCCTCCGGCAGCCAGCACCACAACCGGAACGATCAGCGCCACGAGCGCAAGGGGAACCATCCAGAGCCGCCTCATTGGTCGTCTCCCTTCTTCGCCTTTGCTTTCTCCTTGTCCTTAGCCCGGGCGTCTTCTCTTTCCTTGGCCCTGGAATCGTTGGCGATATCGCCCAGCGCGCCCAGGCCGCTGATGTGCGTCAGCCTGCTCAGTTCGTCGAGATGAATCGGTCCGAGGATCAGCACGATCGTCAGCTCGCGTGGCTCGGCTTCGAGCACAAACATGCCGCGCGTCTCGCCGTTGACCATCTTCATCATCACATCGGTGTTCTCGCCGTCGCGTTTGGAGCGCTCGCGCACGATCGTCGTCCAGTCGCCGGTCTCGAAGTACGCGCGCAGCTTCTCGACATCGGCGGGCGCATACTCGTTCTCCCTGTCGAACTCGTACTCGCGCACGTAGACGCCGTCGAGGCCTTCGATCAGCTTGCGCGTGGCAGCCTCGTCCTCGTCCTTGCTGTCCATGAATTTGGCCGCGAACGTGAGCATGTTCTTACCCAGCGTGACTTCGGTGACGTTCGAAGCGCGCGCGGCCAGCTCCTTTTCGACCGGCGAAGGCAACGGCAACCCGGAGTTCTGCGCGCCCGCAAGCGTTGCCTGGGCGAGTGCGGCCGTTTGCGGTTGGTTCGTCTGCGCCGGAGTCTGCGCGGCCAGCGCCGCTACTCCCAGCACAGAAACAATCGTTCGCCATGCCATGTCAGATCTCCCTAGTCCCTAGTCCCTCGTCCCTTCGTCCCTAGCCCCTAGTCCCTCAGTCCCTAGTCCCTAGTCCCTAGTCCCTCAGTCCCTCAGTCCCTTCGTCCCTACTCCTGCCCATGATCCCGGGTCGAAAGCCTCGCATTCATCTCGTTCAAGGCGTGCGTCGTAATGCGGAACGCGGTCAACACCTGTTGGCGCGCCTCTTCGCCCCTGCGGCGCACTTCAGCCCGATGCCAGATCGCTACGCCGGCCACGATGGCCAGCAGCGCGAACGTGGCGGCAATCCGCGGCCACCAGACGATGCGTTTGCGCCGGCGAGCTTCGCGCCGCTTGCGAACCTCGTCGATGATCCTGCGTTTCAGCCGCGGCGGCGCCGGCCGGCGTTCGAAGGCCTGGCGCAGCTCCTGCTCAAACTCCTCTTGGCCGTCGATGCGCGGTTCATGCTCCACGGATGTACTCCTTCAAACAGCTCTCAGCCTTCACGCGTAGCAGCTTCAGCCCCCGCTGCAGGTGGCTTTTCACCGTGGCCAGCGGCGTCTCCAGCGTGGCGGCAATCTCTTCCGGCGTCAGGTCCTCCTGATAGCGAAGGACCAGGGCTGATCGTTGCGTCTGGGGCAGTGTTCCCAGCAACTGCTCCAGCCGCGCCGCCAGTGCCGAGGGCCGGTCTTCGGCCTGCGCGCCGTGCATCTCCTCGAGTTCGACCCAGAGATCCACGCCGCGCACCTTGCGCCGGCGTAGCGCGTCGGCCGAGCGGTTCATGGCAACCCGCCGCAGCCAGTGGCGCGCGTGCTCAGGCGATTCGAGTTTACCCAGCCGCCTGTCCAATTCCAAAAAGACATCCTGCGCGATCTCTTCCGCCAGGCCACGGTCGGCCGTCATTCGTAGGGCGAGCGAAAAGACCATCGATTGGTGCTCGTCCACGAGTTGTTCGAAGTCAGGCTGCCATTCATGGGCCATGGCGTTCGCTGCTACTCACTTATCCGCAGGGATTCCCGCCTAGGGATGCAGAGAGTACGCGAATGCGCGGAAAAAGGTTCGCAGAAGCAGGGACTAAGGGACGAAGGGACTAGAACTGGTTGCATAAATCCGGTTTTGAAAGCGCACGACTTTACAGGTTGCGGAAAAACTCGCTCTGCGAGCGGTTTAGAAAGGAAACGGCTTTAGCCGTGCCGAACAAGTCCTTTGTTTTTGATTTTTCTCGCGGGCTTCAGCCCGCGAGAAACCGATCCTAGGAGTTTTTCCGCAACCTCTTTAGTCGTGCCGCAAAAGGCCGCAAAATCTGCGGGCTTTAGCCCCTGCGGGAGGTATCCCTGGTCGGCCTGGGGCATTTATGCGACCAGTTCTAGGGACTGAGGGGCTGAGGATCGAGGTCAAAAAAAATAGGCGAAAGCAGCAGGGCTACGCCACTGATCTCCGATCCCTGATGCCTGATTTTGTCTCCAGTCCCTTAGTCCCTCAGCCACTAAGTCCCTCCGTCCCGTTCCCGCATTCAAGCCCTGGTGCGCCGCTCGATGGGCCGCACATACATTACGCCTTTGGCGAAACCATGGCCGATACAAGAAAATGCGCCCATTCTCACTGCAGTTGCACGGTGAGCGGCAAGGACAAATACGGCAGACCCCAGTGCGAAGCTGCTGCCGGCACGGCATCGATCTCCTGCCCGTGCGGGCATCCGGGATGCCGCGGGGAAGTGCGGACGGCAAGAAAACCACGTTGCATTGCGCTGCGGCGGGCTTGTGCGTTCAAAATC
>JASHTH010000767.1 GCA_030040655.1 Acidobacteriaceae bacterium
CTGCTCAACTGATTTGCGTCCCATCCTCCTCCAACAGCTTTGACGAGTAAGACAGTCGCGTCCATGCGGCGGCGATCGATGTCAATTTCGTTCCGTTCATTGGCGAGCGCGATGGTCTGCGCAGTAATTACCTGCAGATAGTTGTCAACTCCGCCGCTATAGCGCTGGTTGAATAACTGCAGCGAATCTTCCGCCGATGCGGTGGCTTCCTTTTGCTGCGCCTGCTCGCCTTCCAGAATTCGCAGAGCGGCAAGATTGTCCTCCACTTCCTGAAACGCTGTGAGCGTCGTCTGCCGGTAAGTAGCCACCGTTACGTCGTAGTTCGCTTTTGCGGCATCCGATGTTGCACGGCGGCGTCCCCCGTCGAACAGAGTTTCAGAAGTCTCGGGCCCCACAGCCCAGAACCTCGCCGGCCAGGTCAGCCAATTCGCGACGGTGGTGCCTTGGAAGCCTGCCGACCCTCCGATGACGAGTGAAGGAAAATACGCTGCCCGCGCAATGCCAACTTGATCGTTTGCCTCGGCGACCCTACGCTCGTCGGCAGCGATATCGGAGCGCCTTTCCAAAAGCTCCGATGGAACGCCGACAGGCACTACCGGCATCCGCGCCTGCCAGTCGGGCGACGGCGCAATCGAAAACTCCGCGGGGGGCTTGCCGATGAGCGTCGCAATGGCGTGCTCATATTGCGCTCTCATGACGGTGACGTCAGTCTCCTGCACGCGCGCGTCATCGAGCTGTGTCTTTGCCTGCGCGACATCGGACCGCGGAGATGCCCCCTGTGAAAAGCGATCCTGGGTCAACTGCAACGCCTTCTCGTAATCCCCGACCGTGTCTTTCAGCAGCAGTTCCTGCTGGTCCGCACTGCGAAGCTCGAAATAGTCCACAGCACGCGACCGCCTCCTACGAGGCCCGGAAGGATTTCTACATCGGAGCCAACGGTTACTTCCTGCACCAGGTTACGGATGCGCGCGCGAATGCTCTTGCAATGGCTGGCTCGAAGGAGGAGATCGGCGCGATCGGGCCGGGCATGGTTATGCACCGCGGCAATTGGTTTGTCTATCTGAGCGGCTATCACGAATTGGGCGCTCGCAATACGACCCAGGGGAACAAAGTGGTTCTGCGTCTTTCCAAAGTCTGGCGATCCGGCGATCTTTGTGAACTGCGCAAAGCAGGTATGCGCGTCATCGGTCGCAGTGACGAATCGAAGGATTTAGAGGAAAGCACGAGCCGGCAGCCCGCCGGTGCATGGAGGTTTCGTTATGAGGATCGTTTTGGGATTTGCGCTGGCATTCATGATCGGCGTGATGTGTCGCATCGGCAGGATTCCCTCGCCGGCTCCCCAGGCTCTGATCGGCTCCCTGCTCGTCGTCACCATGAGCCTCGGATACATCACCGCCGAACGCTGGCTGCAAATTCAAAAAGCCGGTGTCTCGTCTACCTGTAGCGTTAGCTCGTCGCGCACGATGCCGCGGGGAGGAGAATTGCAATGCAAGTAGTGGAGTTCGCAAAGTTCGGCGATCCTGCGCAACTGCAGCTGGTTGAGAGGCCCATGCCCAAGGCGGACGGCCGCAACGCCGTGGTACGCGTCGAAGCAGCGTCGGTCAATCCGAGCGACGTAAAAAACGTTGCCGGCCGCATGGCACAAACCAGCCTTCCACGCGTTCCGGGACGGGATTATTCGGGAGTTGTTGTAGACGGTCCGCAAAACTGGATCGGCAAGAGCGTGTGGGGCACGGGTGGCGATGTCGGGTTTACTCGCGATGGTTCGCACGCCGAGTACATCGCGGTGCCTGTGGAAAGCCTCGTGGAAAAGCCCGCCTCACTTTCCTACGAGCAGGCGAGCGCTGTCGGCGTCACCTTCGTGACTGCGTGGTGCGCTCTGGTGGAAGTCGCGAAGCTCGAAAAGGGCGAGACCATTGCCATCTTCGGCTCTGCTGGCGGAGTTGGAGGAGCGGCAGTGCAGATTGCCAAGCGCATCGGGGCCCGCGTGATTGGAATCAATCGCTCGATGCCGGACCCCGATGCTCCGGTCACCCGGCTGACCGATGTTCTGCTCGACGGAACGGACCCTGATTTACCGGGCGTGCTTCGCTCGTTGAATGCCGGGCGCGGGGCCGATGTGGTGTTCAACGCAGCGGGCGGTTCGTATTTCAACGTGGCTCTGGCGATTCTGGGTCACCGCGGGCGACTTGTCGAAATCACCTCTCCAACGCAGCGCCACGTGACCTTCGATCTTGTGGACTTTTACCACAACGAGTCGCAGCTGTTCGGTGTCGACACATTGAAACGAAACCTCGTCGCATCGGCCCGAATTCTCGAAAAAATCAGGGGAGGATTCGATGACGGCTCTTTTCATGCGCCGATGATTGCAAAGACAGTGCGTCTGCGCGACGCAGCGAGTGCCTACGAAATGGTGTCGCAAGGCGGGCGGGGGCGCGTTGTCCTAAAGCCCGGCGTCCAATAACCCGCCCGCAGCAACGCGCGCCGGCAGCGCGCGGATCTTTCGGCTTGAGGCACTTGGATGGCAGGTACAATGTTCAGGAACGGCAAAGCCAACAGGACCGGTGGGATCGAGTGGCGAGCGAGCTGGCTGACATTCAGCTCTTTGTCGAGATTATCAAGGCCGGCAACCTATCTGCGGCTGCCCGGGCTTTGAACTCTTCGCCCGCAGCCATGAGTAGGGGGCTCGCTGCGCTCGAATCGCGCCTGGGCGTGCGCCTGGTGACGCGTACTTCGAGAGCCTTCACTCTCACTGAGGAGGGCTGTTTGTTTTACGAGCGCTGCCAGCGGATCGTTACCGACATTGTGGAAGCCGAAGCGGAAGCTTCCTCGAAGCTGGGCGCTGTGCGAGGCAAACTTCGCGTTGGAGCTCCGAACGAGATTGGACGCAGAATCGTTGCGCAGTTGATTGCCAAATTCATCGAGAAGTATCCCGACGTCCAGGTGCATCTCACGCTTTCTGACTCCGGGCTCGATGTGATTGACGACGGACTCGATATTGCGCTCCGTGTCGATCTGCCCGAAGACTCCAGCCTCATTGCCAGGAAGATTTTTTCAAGCAAACGCATCGTTTGCGCTTCTCCCGCGTACCTGAAAGCTTATGGAACGCCCGCTCACCCGGATGAACTCCAGCAGCATAACTGCATCCGGCTGGTTCGGGGCAGGAGGGTCATCGACTCCTGGCTCTTCCAGGAGAACGGAAAGAAATTTATGGTGACCGTAAACGGCACGCTTACCACTACAAGCGCAGAGGTCATCCACGATTGGGTTCGCTCGGGGAAGGGAGTGGCCCTGAAGGCCACCTGGGACCTGCTGCCCGAACTCGCCGACGGCACGATTGTTGAATGCCTGGAGCCTTTCTGGTGCGACAAGATTGACCTTTTCGCCATAAGCGCCAATCGAACTCACCAGCCGCCTCGCATCCGCACGTTCCTGGACTTTATCGCAGCAAAATTGCCGGCCATGATCCGCACGTTCGGCAACCGCATCCAAAGTTGAATTTCGAGTAGCGGATCTTGCGGATATGGCGCCATATCCGCGGATGCGCTGGCAAGAGCTCCCAAAGTGCTAATGAGCTACGAATCATGCACTAAAGGTCCAATTGGTCCGGACAGAGGTTAGCTTGCTGTCGGAACTGCTCGTGCGCAGAGATGTCACCATGCCGAACCAGCCTTGGCGGACCGCCGGCCCGGCCTCCGACGTTTTGATTTGAGGTTCAATCTTGGCAGCATTTGTCTTGCTCGGCATTCCGGCACACGTGCTGCACACCGGAAGATCGCCCGATTGAACCCCGTTCCCGATACCTATCCTGCGCGAATCAAACGGGAGTTCCTCCGGCTCTGTCGGGGATAACCTCACTGGAGAAGTATCAGCGCCAGATGTCCTTGCAGTGGATATTGGTAAGGTCCAACACTGCGATGAAGACGGAATCGAGTTTTATGAGCCGTTTCTAACTTCCGATTTGGGAATGACACGCCTGAAATCAGTAGAGATGTGAGTGTCATCACAGAGCCAGCAATCGAGCGCGGAGCATAAGTGTGAGAATCACCGCAACAGAACGATTGCCCAGTTTCGCCTGACAGAGGAATACGGAGCGGGAGTGAGACGCATGCTAGATGCCATCCGCATGATCCAGGTAGAGGATTCCGAAGCCGACGCCGCTTTAGTCGCGCATATTCTTGAGAAATCCGGATTCCGGTTGCATCGCCGAGTGGTCGATAGCGAAGAGCATCTGGATGAAGCTCTCAGAGACAGCCCATGGGATCTTGTCATCGCCGATTTTCACCTTCCTCAGTTCAGCGCTCCCGAAGCGCTAAAAAGCGTGCAACGCGCCATCCCCGACATCCCGTTCATTGTCGTCTCCGGCGTGATGGGCGAGGAGGCCGCGGTGGCGATGATAAAGGCGGGTGCGCACGATTACCTGCTGAAAGACAGATTGGAGCGGCTTCCGGCCGCCGTGGAGCGGGCGCTGGATGAAGCGGCGATGCGGCGCCAGAAGCAGGAGGCGGAACAGAAACTGCGCCAGGCGCACGCGGAGCTCGAAACCATCTACAAAAATACCCCCGCGCTGATGCTGGTGACCGACCGGCTTCTGCGCGTGACAAAGATCAATGAACGCTTAGCGCAATTCTGCAGGAAAAGAGCGGAGGAAGTGATTGGAGAGCCGATCTGCGGAGTCCTGCAATGCCTGCATCCCCAGCCGGAATCGATCGACGCGATCCCACATGCGCATTGCAGCCAATGCCCGATCTGGACGGCGTTTGCAAATGCATTCCAGAAAGGAATCACCGGTGATTCCTTCGAGATCTGGAGTCCCATCCATGGCGCGCAGGAAGGGGACGGTCATTGCCTGCTGATCTCGCTGGGATTGATGGGCGAAGGCGGGTCATGCGAGGCTCTGTTCATCGCCCAGGACGCAACGCGGCTGAAAAGAGCCGAACGAACTCTGCAAAACACGGTCCAGTCGCTGCAAGCAGCGCTTGCCCAGAACAGTGTGCTCTTTCAGGAAGTCCACCACCGCGTGAAAAACAACCTGCAGATCATCGCTTCTCTGCTCTCGATGAAGGCCAGGAAATGCGACCAGGCCGTATCCGTCGAGGATCTGAAGGACTGCGAACGCCGCGTGAAGACCATGGCGATGATTCATGAGCAGTTGTATAGCCGCAAAGATTTCCAGAACATCGACTTTGAGGCCCTGGTGAGGAGAACCGCGCCCGAGCTGGTCGCTTCGTTTGACCGCGAGGACGCGATCCAACTCCGCATGGAGCTGCGCCCCGTCGTTCTTACTCTGGATCAGTCCATCCCCTGCGGGCTGATTCTGACCGAGGCGATCACGAACGCCATCAAGTATGCCTATCCGGATAGAAAAGGCGAGCTGGTGATCGAGCTCGATTGCGTCAACGGCGAGGTTCGGCTGAGGGTCGCCGATCGCGGGGTAGGATTACCGGATGTTTCCATGCTTCGATCCGATTCGCTCGGCATGACCCTCATCCAGATGCTTACCAAACAACTCCATGGCAGCGTGGAATACTTCCGGAAAGCCGGAACCGCGGTCGAGCTGCGCTTCAGAAACATGTTTGCCGGCGAGGCAGATGTGGTCGGGCCGCTTGCATCGTCGCCGGCTCCATCGAGTCCACCGAAAGCCGTCATGGCGCTCCCAAAGCAGGACGCTACCCAACCCGTTTTCCCCATACAGAACTCGCCTTCCTGAACGTGACTCCCATCACGTGGCTCGCATCCGGCGCGGGCCCAAGTTGAAGATGGGCCGCAGGACGCGGCGCTACGGTGTGGAGACGGCGGATCGACGCAACTCACCGCGAACGCAGAGCCGATTCTTTCGGCTGAGGGGCGGCGCACTGGTCTCGGCGCGTTCCATGGAACAGCATCTCAATTCCCGGCTGGCTCGTCGCTTTTGCGGATTGGCGGCATTTTCGTGCCTGTTCTCGATCGCCACCGGTGTATCTGGGATCTCCGGCAGAATCCTCGGCAATGAACTGCTGCGAACGTGGATCCCTCAATCTCCTCCTATCGATTTCAACCTCGCCGTCTGTTATCCGCTCTTGGGCATCGCGCTCTGGATCAGGGTGGGAAAGGGACACCCCGGGGCGAATGCGCGCCTTCGGGTCGTTTCCTCGACGCTGTGCGCTGCCACAATGGTGCTTGGAGTGGCGAACCTGTCGGGATTCCTGTTCGGCCGGGAGCTGGAAATCGATCGGTTGCTCCCGGCCATCCTGCCGCCTGCCAATTCCGCGCTCATCCAACCCGGCCCGGCTCCCCTGATCTCCGCCATGGGCATGATTCTTCTCGGAGCGGCGCTCCTCGTCCTTGACTGGCGAAGCGGCCGAGGGATCTGGCTGGCGCAATATTTTGCAGCCGTTGCGGCGATCCTTTCGATCTTCAATCTGCTGGATTTCGCGGCCGGAAGAGTGAACTCCGCGCCTCACGTGAGCCTTCCCGGAGCGCTCAACCTGGCTACGTTCTCGCTCGGAGTTATCTTTGCGCGACCGGGATGGGCGATGGGAGGGCTTTTGGTGGATTCGAGTACCGCGGCGCGATGGCTGCGGCGCACCTTGCCTGCTGGCATCCTGCTGCTGGTTGCGTCGGACTGGATTCTCTCCAAGCCGGTGTTGACGACGGAGCATTTCACTCTGATCGAAGCCAGCGTGATGGCGATTGCGGCCGGCGTGCTGCTGATCGCGTTCATCGCGCAAACCGCGAGTCTTCTGCGTCGCACCGAACGCCAACGCGACCGCGCCAAGGCGGCGCTGGACCTCGATTCCGAAAGGCTGCACCGGCTGCTCGATCAGTACGAAGACACGCCGGCGGAAACGAATTTGCGGCGATGGTCCATCATCGGGATCGCGTTGGGCATTTTGCTTTCTGTTCTTGGCTTTCTGGGGTCCTGGAAGAGCCTCGGGCGAGCTGCGGATGAGGATGACGCCTCGGCTCATGCGCTTTCGGTTCGGGCGGCCATCGAAGTGGTGCGGTCGCACGCGGTGGACGTGGAGACCGCAGCCCGCGGTTTTGCCGCTACCGGAGAACAGGTCTTTCTTGAACCTCTCGAAAAGAGCGAACCGGTCCTGCGCGGAGACCTTGATCGTCTCTCCACACTGAGCGCGAACGACGCGAAGCAGCGAGACCTGGTGGATCTGCTGCATCCGCAGATCGCGAACGCGATTGCCATGTCCGATGCGATTCTCGCCGAACGGCGCCGGAAAGGAGAC
>JASHTH010000768.1 GCA_030040655.1 Acidobacteriaceae bacterium
CTCGCGCAGAAACTCGGGGTTGTTGCAAATTCCGAAGTCAACTCCGGCTTTCTTATCGGAGAACTGCTCCAGCATGGGTATCACCGTGCTCCGCATCGTTCCCGGCAGAATCGTACTCCGAATGGCCACTGTATGCCGGCTCTTCTTATTCTTGAGTGTTTTCCCAATGACTTCGCAAACCCGTCGAATATAGGTCAGATCGAGATTCCCGTTGACCTGGCTTGGCGTTCCGACGCATACGAACGAGAGATCCGTCTGGAAGATCGCCTCCTCCGCGTTGTCGGTCGCTCGCAGCTGCCCAGACTTCACCGCCGCAGCCAAAATCTCTCCAATCTGCTCTTCAACAATGGGCGATTGCCCGGCATTGATCAGGTCCACCTTGGTTCGTACGGGATCGACGCCGATGACGTCGTGCCCCGCGTCAGCTAGGCAGCCCGCCGAGACCGTCCCAACGTAACCGGTGCCGAAGACACTTATTCTCAAAGCGGTTCCTTTCGCATGAAGCCCAGATTCATATCGATTACGCCTGTATGCCGAGCACTGATATTGAAAAGCTGCCAAGCATTAGTGTGCTGCAGCCAGGCTGACCGCGCGCCCGCGCAGCCATTCCTCGAACACGATCAAACTGAACAGGACCTTGTGATTGTCCTGCCTGCCGGCGGCGTGATCGGCGCAGAGTTGCCTCACTGCTGCTGGACGCAGAAACCGATAGATGGAAGCGCCGTCGTCTGCAAACGTACCGGCCATGTTACCTCCGAGCGCGTCGCGGAACCAGTTGTCGACGACGGTCATTGCGAAGCCACGCTTTGGCCTAGCCACAATGGCTTTGGGAAGGAAATGCCGGCATACCCGCTTGTGAAGCCACTTTCCGATTCCCTTCCGCACTTTCAGGTCGGCCGGAAGTCTCTCCGCATATTCGACGATCTCTTTGTCGAGGAACGGGACCCTCAATTCCAAGCTGTGCGCCATGGAAAGCTTATCGGCGTACATGAGCAGTTCATCCGGCAATGTGGAGCGGACTTCGGCGAACTGAAGTCTTGACAATTCATCCGTCCGGGGCGCCAGGTCGGCGAAATCGGACCAGCATCCGAGCAGTCTCTCCCCCGAATCTGAGGTCAGCAGCCCATCCCAAAACAAACCATCGATCTGCTGGCCGGGCAACAACGACAGGATCCGTTCGCAACCGCCGTTGGACCCGGCGCTGCCCAGAGCGTAGAGGCCGCGTTTCAGGGTCTCGTTTCGCGGCAGCGCCGCAACGGCTCGCTCCACCGGAACCCGCGCCCAACGTGGCAATGACGCCCAGGTAGCACCATAACGGGCATACAAGTGACGGCGATAACCGCCGAATAACTCATCGGGCCCCTGACCCACGAGGCCGACCTTTACGTCCTGGCGCGCGCGTTGGCAGACGAAATACATGGGGACGATCGAAGAGGTCGCAATGGGCTCTTCCAGACAACCGACAATTTTGCTCAACTCCTGCTCGAAAATCGTGCGCGTAATTCTCACACTGGTGTGTCGCGACTTCAGGATCCGAGCCGTTTCTTCCGCATCTGCTAACTCATCGTCGGCATAACTCTCGCCATAACCGACTGTAAACGTCGGCCAGTCGGTGCCGGATTCGTTCATCAGGGCCAGCAGCAGGCCGGAGTCAATTCCTCCGCTCAGCAGCAGGCCCAGCGGGACATCGCTCATTAGCTGCCGTCGCACAGCCTTGCGATAGAGATCTAGCAGTTCTTCGCCCGCTTCCGCGATGCTCTTGGCAGGAGCAAATGACGTCGGCGCAAAGCGATACCAGCGGCTCGTCTCCCAAGCTCCGTCTTGCAGTATCAGCTTTGTGCCTGGCGCCAGTTTGCGCACGCCTTTCACCGCCGTATAAGGCGAGGGCGTGTAGCGGTAACGCAGAAACAGGTTTAATGCCTCGGGGTCTGCTTCAGGCCTGTCATCCTCCATGTCGGCGCACACGGCACGTATTTCCGAGCCAAAACCGAGCGTGCCTTGGTGAATGCGGTAATAAACCAGCTTGATGCCGAAAGCGTCTCGAGCCAGCATCAGCCGCCGGCGCTTCACATCCCAAACTGCCAGACCAAACATCCCGTTCAGCCGGTTTAGAACCTCATCGCCCCATTGCCTGTATCCGTGGACTATGACTTCGGTATCGCAACGTGTGCGGAAGACATGCCCGTGGCCTTCGAGTTCTGCGCGCAGCTCCTTGAAGTTATAGATCTCGCCGTTGAAAACCACCCACACCGCTTCGTCCTGGTCCGACATTGGCTGGTGGCCGCCAGCCAAGTCGATGATCGAAAGCCGCCGAAATCCGAGACCCAGTGACCCGTCAACGAAATACCCTTCGTCGTCGGGGCCGCGATGTGCAATCGAGCCGGCCATCCGCTCGAGCTCGCGTCGCGTTACGGGCGCATCGCTGCCAAAGTTAAACTTGCCGCAGATCCCACACATCTCGTTTCACTCTACCTGTCATTTACCGCAGTGTCGGGGCCGACGTTCCGCTCGCCAGCAGGAAGCAGAGGCTGCGCAGCAACTGCGCCTGCGCCCATCGATGCATCGGCACATTGTCCCACCCAAGCAAAAGCTGCCTGGATCGGAATGAGCCGTCCGGCCTCTGCCAGCGTGTGATTAGATCACCAATGACCCTTGCCAAGATGGCATCAAACTCGGGGAATCGATTGCGCAGCAGAACGGCGAGGTTGACGCACTCGGCATAGTCATAGAGTTCGCGGCGATACGTGATCAGCCGCGGAGCCCGGGCAAAGGGCCGCGGCAACCCCGACTCGTCAAACAACTGCGTCCGGTAATAAGCCACACCCCGCTCGATGGCCCGCTCGGCTTCTGCAGAGTCGATATACCGCATCGCCTTGGTCAGCGATTTCATCACAAAGCAGGTGTGAAAATGGTCGACAAATCCGCGCCGCCCATCCGCTGCGTAGGGCCACGACCCGTCTTCGTTCTGCGCGCCGGCGACGAACCGAATGTTGCGCTCCGCCGCTTCCAGATACTTCGGTTCCGAGAGTTCGGCCCCGGCCCTGGCCAGAAGACAGGCGCGATAAGCGCTTGCGTTGACAACCAGGCAGGTATCGTCCGGCGAGGGCGTGTATGCGCTACTCTCGGCGCCCGGCCCGATGGCCAGTTGCCGGTATTCCGTGTAGGCGTGGCGCGCGATCGACTCCATGATCTCCAGCCAGCGCGCATCTCGATCGAGTGCGTAAACTTGTGAGAATGCCTCGTAAACGTAGGGTGTGGTGGTGATCAGGGCCGTGCCCGCCAGAAGCGTGCCATCGATCGTCACCCAGTGAAACGGATACCCCCACGCATACTCCTTCATGCCCGGGCAGCGGGTATCCACCAGCACGGAAAGAAAATGCCTTGCGCGATCCAGCCATTGCTCCTGCTTCCGGCTGTCGGCCAGAAACGCAAAGGCCATGGCATAGTGCGCGTCGGCAATAGGGAACCTCTGCGGCTTCCAAAACAGACGCCGCGCACTCGGGAAGAACGCCTCGCAAAACACCATGGGCGCCACTACCAGCGTGCCCAGCTTTTTGTTGCGGTAGTAAAACGTCTTCGCGGCGCGGCCCATCGGGCTCGCATAGACGGTCTGAAAGTCGTAGGACGTCTCGCCATAACGCTCCAGCCATCCGCAAAACCGATCTACCGTCGCAGAGACGGCTGCCAGCAGCTCCGCATCGACAGCAGTCTCTTCGCATACTTCCATCGTCATATTCAGCCCACTCCAATGCGGGGAAGAAATTCGAATGGCGTCCTCAACCGGCGCGCCTCCCCTCGGCGTCCTTGCGCACCGTCTGGTGCACCATCAGATGCCATCCCATCGCGCGCTGCAGCGGCATCCATTTGACCGGCAAAGGAGGCGCATGCATGAACCGCTTGTAAGCGCGCGTCACTTTGAACTCTGGGAAATCCTCTCTCACCTGGCGCAACCCATACACCTTGGAGTAAGGATTGTCAGGACCGTCCGTGCTCCGATGGACGAAGCGATTCAGGCGCAGATACGGGAACAGCCCTTCTTCACGAGCATGCTTCAAGTGTGCGGCGTAGATGCCTTTTCCCGGCAGCCTCAACGCCATCATGGCCGCCAGCCCTGCACGGCGCAGAATCGCGATCGAAAGCATGTAGTTGAGCGACCATTTGGCGTAGACCATCATCACCAGTTCACCGCCGGGCCGAAGAACACGTGCGATCTCCGCCTGCGCCTGGTGGATTTCGGGCACATGGTGCAGGACGCCGAAGCTGTAGACCATGTCGAAGGAGTTGTCGGGGTACGGGATCTTGAGCACGGACCCGACCTTGAGATCGTCGTAGGCAAGATTGCGCAGTCGCATCCGCTGCTTGACGCGTGCCACCGACTCGATCGTCAAATCCAGTCCCGACCAGCGCCCGCCGCGCCGGATGATCTGCTCTGAGTCCGCTCCCTGACCCAGCCCAATTTCAAGCACCTTTTTGCCAGCGAAATTCGCGCGGTCAAGGCACCCCAGGATATGCTTCTCGCGCCGATACCGGAAGGCGTCATACTCGCTGAAAAAGCGGTTGAAGTCGCCTCCGAAGCGCTCCTCCAGCCCCCCGACCTGCCAGTCCCCGCAGGGATTGGCCTCCCAGAAGACCGAAATGTCCTCTTCG
>JASHTH010000769.1 GCA_030040655.1 Acidobacteriaceae bacterium
CTCAACGTGCGCGACGCGCACACGCTGACGGCCTCGCGCGAGTTCGCCGACCGCTTCGAGGCCGCGGCGGCCAAAGCCCGCAACCCGCGCCGCGTGGCCAATCTGCTGCTCAGCGAGATCGGCGGAAGGCTGAAGGCGCTGGATCTCGAACCGGAGCAGTCGCCGGTCTCCATGGACGGCATCGTGATGGCCGCCGATCTGCTTGACGAAGGCAAGATCAGCTCCAAGCAGCTCAAGCAGCTCTTTGACATTTGTTTTGAGGAGGGCGAGGATTTCCCTGCCGTCTACGAGCGCGAAAGGCCCGAGCAGATCACCGACGCCGCGGCGATTGAAGCCATTGTCGACGATGTCATCGCCGCCAATCCCAAGCAGGTGGAGCAGTACCGCGCCGGCAAGAAGACGATTGCGGGATTCTTCGTCGGCCAGGCAATGAAGGCGTCGAAGGGGCAGGCCAATCCGACGCTGGTGAATGAGCTGGTGGTGAAGAAGCTCGAGGGGACTAGGGACTAGAGACTAGAGCTGGTTGCATCAATGCTCTTGGCCGACCAAGGAAAACTTCCCTCAGTGGCTAGGCAGTGTCTGACGAATCGAAACTCTCGAGATTGCGGCTCAAAAGGCATCCCTTCGGGGGTTAAAACCCCGTCGTTTTTGCTCGTTTTTCGGCATGGCTGAAGCCATGCCCTGTTACAAAACCGTTCGTCTCGGGATTCCTCAGACACTGCCTAAAGCCCCGCAATGAGAAGGAGGCGCTTAGGGCACGACCAAAGAGGCTGCGGAAAAACTCATGCGGATTGGTTTCTCGCGGACTCAAGCCGGCGAGAAAGATCAAAAAAGAAGGGACTTCTTCGGCACGGCTAAAGCCACGCCCTTTCAAAACTGCCCGTGAAGCGAGTTTTTCCGCAGCCTGTAAAGTCGTGCCCTGACACTTGTTGCATGTGGCCCGGCGATTTTTTAGCAAGCTGTAAAGTCGTGCCCTTTCAAAACAGGATTTATGCAACCACTTCTGGGGACGTTCACTGTCCGCGTAGAAAGAGACGGCGTTCTGCATCTCTCCAAGGACTGCAAACCTGATAGCTGAGCATCGCGGTTGCGTTCTGCTTGCGCACGGCAAGAAGCTTGCGGCGGATGAGCCAGCGCACCGCGGCCTGCGCCGAGCTCTTGGAGATGCCGATCGATTCGGCCAGCTCTTCGTAGCTCAACTGCACTGCACCCTGGCGCCGCTGCTGCTCGGCGGCGAGCCACAGGTAGACGAGAAAGCAGACGGGCTTGCGGTCGTGGCCCACCAGATCGCGCATGAGCACGTCGGTGACGTAGTCATCGATGAGAGGCATGCTATACCGAAGGTTACTATAGCATCGAATGGACGATTGCGTTTCTCGCAGCATCCCGGATATCTTCGGCGCATCGCAGGAACACCGCAAGGAGAGATCGATGATCAGAGGCATCAAGTTCGCGGGCATTCCCGTGCGCGACCAGGATGTGGCGCTGAAGTTCTACACCGGATCACTGGGATTCAAAGTGATCACCGACCAGCCATTCGGCAAGCAGCGATGGATCGAGCTGATGATCCCCGGCGCCGATTCGGGGCTGGCGCTGTTCACGCCCGAAGGCCATGAGAAGCGCATCGGCGAATTTCAGTCCATCGCGTTCTGGTGCGACGACGTCTTCGCGACCGCAAAGGCGCTCAAGCAAAAGGGCGTCGCATTTTCGCAGGATCCGAAGACCGAAAGCTGGGGAACGGCGGCCGTTTTCAAGGATCCGGACGGCAACCAGTTTGTGCTTTCCAGCCGCGGCAAGCCGAAGTGAGGGCGGCGCCGCGGCGGCGAGGCGCTTATTTCAACCTCAGGTCACACTGAAAGTCGGCGCGCGTATCCCAGGAGCTGACGGTTTTGGTGGCGCTTTTTTGACTGCCTTTTTCCGCCCACAGATCGTAGTCGTCGGCCATATTGACCTGGGTAAAACGGAAACGGCCGTCGCTCTCGGAGGTATAGCTGCGGATCGCCTTGCTCTTCAGGTTCTTGAGGAAAATCGTAGCCCCGGAAACGGCGGCCGAACTGGAGTCCAGAACCTTGCCCTCCACCACTCGCTGGCCCAGATTCTGCGCCAACGCTGCCGGCCCTCCGATCAGCTCGCTGCGAGGACCGGGGGGCAACATACCCATCGCAAGAGCCACGAAAAGAGCGCCGGCCAGCAACGTTGCGCGGCTAGATTTCACTCCTCCTCCTCTTCCTCGTCATACAGATCCTCATCGTCGTCGTCGAGCCCCTCGTCGACGCGCGACAATTCCAAAGGCTCGACGCCGACGACTTCATACTCGGTTCCACACTCGTCGCAGGCGACCACGTCGCCTTCTTCCACTTCGTCCAATTCGATGTCAAGATCATTTTCGCATTCCGGGCAAGTGGGCATGGCGCGCTCCTTTCGCTCCAGGGCAATCAGGATTTCGTGATGTAGGATGACGATATCTTACGACGCGACTCCGCTAGTTTTAGCCTCAATTCGTTTTGCGGTCAAGGGCCCAAATGGCCGGTCCGCCGTGCCTTTTTCGAGAGAAAATGTATCATGAATTGCCGCCAACATTGGATGCTTTGCGCCTGGCTTCTGGCCGCACCTTTCTGTCTATCGCAGCCCGACTTTTTGCGCAATGCCACTCCGGTTTCACCGCCTATGCCCGACCCCGCCATTGCGCGGGCCCTGCAGACGATCGACCCCGCGCGCATTGGAGAGACGATCGACACGCTGGTCAATTTCGGCACGCGCAACGCGCTCACCAGCATGGAAACCGATCTGCCGCCAGGCCAGGGCGTCGAGGCCGCGGCCGACTGGATCGAGGCGCAGTTCAACCAGGTCTCCGCGCAGTGCAGCGGCTGCCTCGAAGTAAAACGCGATACGTTCATCGCCGACCCCGCGGCGGGCGGTCCGTGGTCCCGGCGCGTGCCCAGACCCACGCGCATGACCAACATCTACGCCATCCTCCGCGGCGCCGATCCGTCGCAGGCGAAACGCATGGTGCTGGTCACCGGCCATTACGATTCCATCGATTCAAATGTATTCAAAAGCTGGTCCGACACCTCCGGAGCCGCTCCGGGCGCCAATGACGATGCCTCCGGCGTGGCCGTTTCGCTGGAATGCGCCCGCGTGCTCAGCAAGCTCCACTTTCCGGCTAGCATCGTTTTCGTGGCCGTGGACGGCGAAGAAGAAGGCCTCATCGGCTCCGCTCATCTCGCGCATCTGGCGCGCGAGCAGGGCTGGCAGCTCGAGGCCGTGCTCAACAACGACATCGTCGGCGGCAATACCACGCCAGGCGATGCGCTGCAACTCAAGGACCGCGTACGCGTCTTCTCCGAGGGCGTTCCTGTCGCTGCCACGGATGAAGAATCCCGCCGCATCCGCGCCCTGGGCGAGGAAAACGACTCGCCCAGCCGCGAGCTGGCGCGCGCCATCGCCGACACCGCGCGCGGCTATTTTCCCGCCTCGGGCGACGCCGCCCCATGGGACGCATTTTCCGCGTTTTTGGTGTTCCGTCCCGACCGCTACGGCCGCGGCGGCGATCACTCCTCATTCAATCACGAGGGTTTTGCCGCCGTGCGCTTTACCGAGTGGCGTGAAGATTACAATCACCAGCATCAAAACGTCGTTTATCCGCCCGCCGGCTCCAGCGCGCCGATTCTCGGCGACCTGCCTCAGTTTGTCGATTTCAAATATGTCGCAAGCGTGGCGCGGCTGAACGCCGCCACGCTGGCGACGCTCGCTTCCGCACCCGGCGAGCCGCAGAAAGTCGCCATGGAGACTGGCCGGCAAGAGACCACCACCACGCTCCACTGGGATGCGCCCGAGGGCGCGCCGGCGACGATGCACTACGAACTTCTCTGGCGCGAGACGACGTCTCCGGACTGGCAATATGTCGAGACTGTCCAGCCGCAGGGGCCGGGATCTCCGATCGGCATCACCCGGCCTATCTCCAAGGACAACGTGGTCTTTGGCGTGCGCGCCGTCGACGCAGCCGGCCATCGCAGCCCTGCCGTCGCGCCATGAGTGGTCAACCGGAAGGCGGCTCTCAGCGGGAGGGTACGGGCTTGAGCCCGTACATCGTTCGCTATGGAATGACTCCGGGGCTTTAGGGCAGTTTAGGAAATAGCGTGTCCGCTTGGACGTTGCTCAAGGTCGCCGCTCCCTGCTGGTCCCACCTCAACGACGAAGACATGTCGTTGGGGACCCCGGTGGTCGCGTCGACTCGGCGATCTTTCTCCGGCTACTTCATTATTTCCTGAACTGCCATAGCCCCGGGGAAAGCCCTCGCCATGACACCCGGCTGCTCCACCATGTAACCTGATTTTGACCACGATGCGCAGGCTTGGCAGCACTCCGTTTGCATTCCCTGACTTCACAGGCTCAACCCGCCGCCTGGTTCTCGTGAACCTGGCTGCCTATTTTCTGCTGCTGCTGCTGCAGTTTGCCCTCCCCTCGACGGCAAATCAGGCTGCCAATGTGCTGGCCTTTCGCCCCAGCGATTTCCTGGGCGGCTGGATCTGGCAGCCGCTGACCTACAGTTTCATTCACTTCGGCATCCTCGGGACGCTCTTCGAGCTGCTGTCGCTCTGGTTCCTTGGCGCCA
>JASHTH010000770.1 GCA_030040655.1 Acidobacteriaceae bacterium
CTTTTCGCTCATCCCGCTGGCTATTCCGGTCCTGTTTCTGTCGCTGCACATCCTGGTTTCGATTGTGCAGGCACTGGTGTTTACCTATTTGCCCATGATCTACCTGGCCGAGGCCACGCGGCACGAGCACTAAGAGGCTGCAGACGATCCTTGAGGCGGTTCCCCGCGGGCTAAAGCCCGCGAAGCAGAAAAATGGACACTCATTCGGCACGGCTGAAGCCGTGCCCTTTCAAAACAATCTCAGCGTCGCGTTTTCCGGAGTGACGAGTCTAAGGCATGAACGATCGTGCAGCACAGGAATTTGACGACGCTCGGGATGACAGATCGATTTTGAGGTGCAACAAGATTCCGCCGGAGAGCGCTTCCGCTCCGGAAACACGGAAGGCCGCAAGCGTGAGGGGGTCAGCACGGTGAACCTCAACCACCCACTGGCGGCCAATTTCAGGGAAGCTGGAGAACCATGCGCAAACTGCAAAACGTTCTGTATGGACTGTCGCTTCTGTGCTTTGCCGTTCCGGCAATGGCGCAGGCGGGCGCGTCGGGGCCGGTGAACCTGGCGCCGATCGGCATCGGCATCGGCATCGCGCTGGCCGCGGGGCTTTGCGGCATCGGCCAAGGCCGTGCTGTGGCCTCGTCGGTCGAGTCGGTGGCTCGCAACCCCGGAGCCACGGCCACGATTCAGCTCTTGATGATTCTCGGCCTGGCGTTCATCGAGTCGCTCACGCTGTTCACTTTCGCGATGATCTTTATCCGGATCAAGTAAGCACTTTTTCAAGATCCGCATCAAGGATCGAGACCAACTTTCAGGAAAAAACGGCCTCGTCGCAGCAAGGCGAGGCCGTTTTTGCGTTCAGCGCGTATTTTGGCCGGCGCTTGCCTCGCCGACGCGCAGTAACTCGATGCCTTGCCTATAGTCGAGGCCCACCGGCACGGGCGCAAAGTCGCTCTCCTGCTCTTCGGTGTCGAAGATTCTCGTCTTGAAAAGCAATCGGCCGCTCATCTGCATCTGGAAGTGCACGGTGCGCCATTCCTGTGGACTCACTTCGGCCTGCTCGATGACGATCCAGCCGCCTTTATTCAGCCGGCCGATGATGCCCCAGCCAAAGTCCACGTCGTGCTGCAGGCGCCCTTCCAGCCGCGTGACGCGCTCCTGGGTGCGATCGATCCATATCTCTCCCGCCATCGCCGCCAAGGCCTGGGTTTCGAGATCGGGAGGATCGAAGGACGGGTTAGGCCGGAAGGCGAACTTCACGATCGCGCCCGGCTGCGCGGCAGATTCCGAATCCGCGGCAAGTTGATAGACAAACGCCGTGGGCAGGGCGCGCAACACCTTAAGTGCCCGTTCTGCGTCCTGGTCCTCGCTCTGCTTGCGATGGCGCTGCTTGCCCGGGTCGCGCAGCAGCGCGTCGAGCCGATCCTGCTCCTTCTTCTCCGCGGACGCGGAGAGCGGCTCGCCGTTGACCGAAATCAGGCGCGCGACAAGGCCGTCTTTGGTTTCCACCAGCTCCTTGACGGTGCTCAGACGGGGACTGGTCTTGCGCAGTTTGTAGCGCATGGGATGGCTTGCATCCTGGGCCGCGCGAAGCTCGTTGGCCAGGGCACGCTCCACCGGTGTCCCGCTTGCCGCGGGCGAAACCACGGGTGCGGGCTGGCCGTGCAACGCCAGGGGCCACAGCAGCAAAAGGGAGGGCGGAAGGTACCGTCGCACAGGGATAGTTTAGACCGGTTCTTGAAATACGATAAGGCAGCTGGAGCCGTTTCAAGGTGGGCTTTTTCGTATGGAAAAAGCCACTTAGCGAATTCGCATCGCCCTACACTGTTTCGAGAAGCGGATAGACGCCGGCAGTTGCCGCCCGGCAGTTCGGGATGCGGGACCGATTGACGGATTCGCCGGGGGAATGCGCCTGGGCTGGAAATGCGATAGCATGGACATCAGAATCGGTAAACCAGCGGAAATCTTTGGGCGGTGCCATTCCGCGCTACAACAAAAGTTTCTCCCTCGACAATTCAACCGAAGCGTCAACGTGACACAATGACGAAGCAAGCGGTCGGCTCTCGCAAGGTATTGAATCGATCATCCCGGAAGGAACCTGACAATGGCAGTTGACAATACTCCCGCGCGACTGGGCAAAACCGTCGTGATTCGCGGCGAAGTGAAGGGCAGCGAAGACCTGATTTTAGACGGGCGGGTGGAGGGGACGGTCACCCTCACCGATAGCCGCCTGACCATCGGCCCCAACGCCAGCATTGCCGCGGACCTGACGGCCAAAGACGTGCTCGTGATGGGCCAGGTGCAGGGCAACATCGTGGCCAGCGGGCGCGTGGAACTGCGCGCCGGCTGCAGCATGGAAGGCGATATCCGCGCTCTGCGGCTGGCCGTGGAAGACAACGCCCTCTATCGCGGCAAGGTGGACCTGACCCAGGGCGCCACCGCCAAAGGTCTCGAAGGCAACCTGTCCCATGCAGCCGCTAACGCCTGAAGCAGTTCCGCAGTTGCGATACCTCGGAGCGACAGAAGTCAAGCGGCTCTTTCCTGAAGAAACAGCCGCTTTGAACCGGGCGCGATACGGGGTGCAGGAACGGTGGAATCGCTCGAAGGCCGCGTTGCTCACCGGCTTGAGCCATCTCCTGTCAGAGCGGTACAAGGGGTTTCGGGCTTGCTGAGCCGTTGGTTTGACAAGAAACACGACGCCGGCTCCATCTCGTCGAATTCCGGCGTCACCGGGCCTCGCGTGCCCCGCCATTCCGGCGGATGGGCGGCGCTGCGCAAGCGTTTGCAGGCCGCGCCCGGCCTGCGCGTGGTCGACGTGGGATTCACTTCTCCCAGCAACATCAATTATCTGACCGGCCTTGGCCACAGCATCTTTCTCGCCGATCTCGTCTACGACGCCTGCACGGGAAACTGGACGACGGGGAAGGATGAGGACGGCAAGCCGGTCTGGAACGTGCAGGGATACCTCGACAGCGCGCTGAATTTCGGCGGGCGCACCTTCGACGTGGTGCTGCTTTGGACGGCGCTCGACTATCTTCCCGAAGCATTCGTCCAGCCGGTGGTGGCGCGGCTGCACGACTC
>JASHTH010000771.1 GCA_030040655.1 Acidobacteriaceae bacterium
GCTCGAGTTTCTCACCGACCGCATCTACAACAACACGCGTCCCCTCTACGGTGAGCCGGGCACGAACTGGGTGCGGGTGATCTATTCCGCCCGCACCGTGGCCAGCCGGCTGCCCATGATCACGCACGCCTTTGAGCAGAACGTGACGCACGATGTGCCGCGCAAGAACTTCGACGTGCCCTACGCCGAATATCTGAAGATCCACTACAAGGGCGTCAAGACCATGCCCGGCGACGAGCCCGACGGCTGCGAGCCCGACATCAGCCCCTTCGAAATCGCCGAGCAAAGCTGGCATACCTTCGACATGGTCTACAACCAGACGCACGATGCGTCGTGGCTCGCCGAGCGCGACCACGTGGAAAGCATGGCGCTGGCCTACGAGCCGAAGAACTTCATCGACGTCGACTGGAAGATCATGTTCCTCTCTGAGATCGATCGGCAGAAGTACGCACAGCAGATCGACGCGCTGATCGACAAGCTCTACCAGTATGAGAACGCCGACGGCGGCTGGCCCTACCAGTTCGACAAGAAGGGCAAGCCGGCTGATTTTATCTCCTATAACGCAGTTTTCGCGCTGGCCGAGGCCGGCCGACGCCCTGAGACCGATCCCAACATGGCGCGGGCTGTAAAAGCCATGCTGGCTGCGCAGCGGCCTGAAGGCAGTTGGGAGGGCGACCCGGTCTACCAGGGCTTCAACACGCCTTTCCGCGCCACGCAGTTTGCGGTGATGGCGCTGTCGACGCTCTATCCGGGTCCAACGAAAGAGAAGAACTGGGACGCGGCCTACCCGGCGCCGCCAACGAAGCTCGCCAAAAACGACCTGCCGCTGCTGCTCGAACAGCTCGATCAGTTCTGGGACCCGGCGCCTGAGCCGGTGCTGCGCCAAATTCGCGACGTGCTCGTACACAGCGATCAACCGCTGGCCCGCGAAGCCGCCGCGCGCGCACTGGGCCACATGGCCGATGCCGGCGCGTTGCCCGACCTGATGAAAGCGCTCGGCGATGCAACGAAAATGGTTCAGTCCAGCGCGGCTTACGCCGTGCGCATGATCCTTTCGCGGCGCACCGATGCCGCTCCCGAAGGCCGCAGGATGCTGGCCGCAGCGCTGGCCTCGCCGGATGCGCGGGTGCGCTGGGGCGCGGCGCGCGTCTTCAATCAGCACTTCCGCGACCTCACTGCCGATCCCGAACTCCTCGCCGCACTGGAGCACGACCTGAGCGATCCCGTTCCCTTCGTCCGCTTCCAGGCCGCGTCGGGCATCTGGCGCTGGTACTACTGGCAGGTCGACAAGCCGGAGATTCGCCGCGGCACGCTCGAAGCGTTGGCCGTTCGCATGAATACCGAGACCGATCCGATGGTCCGCCGCGGCCTGCAGGAGAGCATCTACGACCTGCTCGACGAGAACACTGGATATCTTTCCGCCTGGGTCCGCACCGCCGCGAACAAAGAGGACAAGGACCGCATCGAGGACGGTTACGAAGATGTTGTTCGCGACCAGGCGCAGGTGCTGGCGAAGGTGTTACGCGAGGGCACGCCGCTGGGCCGCGAAGGCATTCTCAACGCGATGTGGGATTTCCATATCCGGCACTACGCGTTGCCCAAGCTCAAAGCCGACACGGTTTCGATCGGCCTGCCCGCCGTGTTAACCCGGTATGTTCCCGGGGTGCCCGATCTTCACCGCGAAGGCTACGAGTACCCGCCCTATCGCGAGGCCGTAGACTTCAAGTATGACGTGAACAATGGTTTTTATCAGACGCGCATCGGCAACGATAGCGACCTGATCCATTTCTTTAAGAGCTCCGGCCCCGAACTTGAAAATGCGCTGCTTGCCTGCCTGAAGGGCGCCGACGACCCGATGAAGATCGAAGTGCTCAAGGCGGCCAGCACGCTCAGCGAAGCCGGCGACGCGCGCTTCACGCTGGCGGCGCTCGACCTGTCAGAGGATCCAAGCGCGGACGTTCGCCAGACGGTTCGCTACGTCTACGAGGACGGCCGCCGCGGCATCCTCAATCTCGACTCGCCGGGCACGCCGGACCCGAACCTCGTCGGCAAAGTCATCGAGATTCTCCAGCACGGAAACCCCGACAGCCAGGCCGTCGTGCTGCCGCTGCTGGCTGCGCTGCCGGCTAATTCCGCGTGGACTCAGCAAGCCGATGTTCAGAGCGCGCTGCGCGCGATTCTGGAGCAGCAGCCGCGTCCAGCCAATTACGCGCAGGTGCTCTTTGCCGCGTCGTCGTTCCCGGCCCTGATGCACGAGCCCGCGCTGCAGGCGCAGGCGCTCGATGCGCTGAACTCGCCGGATCCCGAAGTGCAGCGCGCCGCCGTGCAGATTGCGCTTGAGCATTTTCTCGACGATCCCATGGTCGAGCCCGCTGTCAAAACCGCATTCGCCGGCCTGAACCCGTCGGCCCTGCGCATTCTGATGGAAGAAGCCGGAAATCCGGAGTTCCTGAAGAAGCGCCTGGGCGTGGCCGGCGGGGCGGTCTCGCAGGACCAGGATTATTTGAACCGCAATGCGGGCGTGAAAAGGCTGAAAACGCCGCTGGAATATCCGCTGGTCGTCGATACGGTCATGGCCGGCCTGCTCAGCCGCGATGCCAACGTGAGCGCCGCGGCGCTCGACACGCTGCGC
>JASHTH010000772.1 GCA_030040655.1 Acidobacteriaceae bacterium
GGTGAGATCCACGCTCGCGTCTTCAGGAACCTGGCCTTCGACCTGGCTCTGCTCGATTACCTGCTTGCCGTCGACCGAAACCGTGTAGTGATCGCCGCCTGAAGCCGCGGCGAGGATCAGGTATTTGCCGTCCTTCGACGCCTTGAATGAGGCGGTGTAGCGAATGCTGCGCGGAGTCTTATCCGGAGGTCCCCACCACTCCTGTTTGTAGTTGGCGATCAGCGGCTCGCTCGCCGTCTCC
This sequence comes from Acidobacteriaceae bacterium, assembly GCA_030040655.1. Taxonomy (GTDB): domain Bacteria; phylum Acidobacteriota; class Terriglobia; order Terriglobales; family Acidobacteriaceae; genus Telmatobacter. The sequence goes on from JASHTH010000772.1 coordinate 242, forward strand.
GGCGTGCCGCTGAAGTCCTTGCTCGGGAACGTTTCGGTTTTCACGAGGCCGTCCCAACGTGTCCGCAAGAAGATATCGTTCATCTCCGGCAATCCGCGCGTGTAGAGCACGTGAACATTGGGGCCGAGCAGGTTGGCGATTGCGGTGACCGTGCTGACGGGCTCGAAGGCAGTCGCCTCCGACGATCCGCCGCCGCCCGTCACCGCCGGCCAGGCATTCGGCCCAAGGATCGCGATGGTCTTGATCTTCGCCGGATCGAGCGGCAGCCGATGGCCTTCGTTCTTGAGCAGCGTGATGCTCTCCAGTGCGCCTTCGAGCGCAACGGGGCGATCGTCGATTGAGTATGTCGAATCCGCGGGGTCGAACTGCGGCCGGTCGAGCCAGTGATAGCGGAGCGCCACGCGCAGAATGCGCAGCACCTTGTCGTCGATCGTCGATTCCTTCACGTGGCCGCTTTGCACGGCGGGCAAAAGGTTTTTGGCATTCATGAAACGCGGGCCGGGCATCTCGAGATCGAGTCCGTTGTTGGCCGCGCCGATGGCGTCGTAGGTCGAGTCCCAGTCGGACATGAGAATGCCTTGAAAGCTCCAGTCGCCTTTCAGGACCTTCAGGTTCAGGAACGGATTCTGTGTGGCGTGCACGCCGTTGACCAGGTTGTAAGAGTTCATCACCGCGTCGGCGTGGCCTTTGGTCACTGCGGCTTCGAATGCCGGAAAGTAGATCTCGCGCATGGTGCGCTCGTCGCAGTCGGCGCTCACGTTGTGGCGGTTGTACTCCTCGTTATTGAGCGCGTAGTGCTTTACCGTGGCGGAGACGCCCTGCGATTGCAAGCCTTCGATATACGGAACCACCATGGCGCTGTTCAGGAACGGATCTTCGGAGAGGTACTCGAAGTTGCGCCCCGCCACCGGCGAGCGCGCAATGTTCACTCCCGGCCCGAGCAGGAAGTTGACGCCGCGCGAACGGGCGTCCTTGCCCAGGCTCTGGCCGAGCCGGCGCGCAAAGTCCGGATCCCACGTGGCAGCCAGCGCGGCGCCGCCGGCGTAGGCGGTGGTCGGACCCCAGGTGCGCACGCCCACCGAGGCATCCGACATCTTGAGCTGAGGCAAACCGATCGACGGTTCGGCATGAGTGAACATGTCGTCGTGCCCACCGATCAGCTCGATTTTCTGCTCGAGCGTGAGCTTGGCGAGCATCTCGTGGGCCCTGGCTTCAATGGCAGGCGAATCGGGCACGGGCGCCTGGGCAAACGCGCGCAACGCGCCGCCCAACAGCATCGCAGCCAGGCAAGCCACACCGAGGCGCAAAAACGTTTCACTTACAGCTTTGCCTTGGTTTTTCATGACGGGAAAGGCTAACGCACCGGGCCCGCTCATGTACACATGCATGGATCGCATCCTGCGCTTTTTGCCGTTCGGCGTCCCGAATCGATCTTTTGCATCCGCATTGCACGGGGCACCGATTCCTGTGACACGAATCACGTCGCAGAGTGCAGGGGGTCACTGCCGTGCACTCCGCCGGAGCGCAGACTCAGAACTCAATGAACAAGAATCGCGAGGCGCCGCTCGAAACCGACCCGTGAGGCGCTGGAGGTTGGGAATGAGCTTTGCGGAGGGATTGAAGACCATCGTCGTAGCGACGGACCTGGAGGGGCGAGCCGAGGCGGCCTTGGAGTACGCGCGCAAACTGGCCGGCGCGTATGGATCGCGCATCGTACTCGCGCACGGGCTCGACCCCGTGGATTATGCCGCCGTCGACGCCGTTCCGGGACGCGTGCTGAAGGAACTCACGGAGGCGGCGCGCGCGGCGCTGGACGAGATGGCTGCGGCCCTGTTCGAAGACGGCATTCACACCCACTCCGAGATTCGCCAGGGAGTCGTGGCGCATCTGCTGGCTGACGTCGCCAAGCAATACCAGGCCGGACTGATCGTGATCGGCAGCAAAGGCCGGAAGGGCGCTGGGCCCGTGGTGGTGGGCGCCATCGCCGAACAGGTCGTGCGCGAAGCGCCGTGCGCCGTGCTGGCAGTAGCCGAAGACTGGAACGCGGGCGAGTTTCGCCCGCTGCCCGGGGGCCCGGTCCTGCTGGCCGCGGAGTTGAACGAAGCGACGCCGGCGGCGGTGGCCGCGGCCTGTTCGCTGGCCGAAGTGTTTCACCGTCCGCTGCTGGTGCTCCATGCGCGAAGGGCGGCCGAGGCCGCCGCATTTCTCAATCCCGGCGCGACGACGCTGGAGCAGTTTGGGGTGAATGCGCGGGGGCGTTTCCCGGTGCGCTGCATCGTGAAAGACGGCAATCCCGGAGACGTGGTCGAGGAGGCCATCGAGCAGCACCGACCGAGCCTTCTGGTGACCGGCGTCAAGCGCGCCAGCAAGACGCCCGGCCCGCATGGAACGGCGTTCGCGCTGCTCGCGCGTTCCAGGGTGCCGGTTCTGTGCGTTCCGCCGGATGCGAAAAAGGCCGCTGCGCCCGTGGGCGAGTCCTTGGCGACCGTCGAGGTGTAGTCGACGGCGGGCAAGGAGACAGGCCGGTGGTGACGGCGCAATGGGCTCCCAACCAGGCAGGTTCGTGGAGAGAAGCAAGATGCAAACGGAGGCAAGATCGGAGCAAACGGAATCCGTCGCTCCACGTCCGCTGGCTGAGTTGCTGCAATGTCCGCCGTCGATCGGTAACTTGCTGAACCGCTCGGCTGAGTGCTTCAACTACGAAGCCGGAGACGTCGTTTTTCACCAGTCCGACAAGTGCCAGGGACTCTACCTCATCGTTTCGGGGCAATTTCAGCGGCGCACAGACCGCATGAGCGCACACCTGGTGCTGGGACAGGCTCGATCCGGCGACCTGGTCGAATTGGCAGCCGCTCTCGGCGACGAACTGCACACCTATACCCTGGGCGCGTTGTCGGCCGGTTCGGTCCTGATGCTTTCCATTGAGGCTCTGCATCGGGCGTTCGATGCCCACCCCCCGCTGCGTCGGCGTTTGCTGGAAGAGCTGGCGCGGGAGGTTTCGCGCGGCTATGCCGCATGTTGCCATGTGCGCGTCTTCAAACCGAGCCGCGGCGGCAAGGTGGCTGCGGCCGATTGATCGCCGGCCTTCCAAGCGCCTACCTCTAACTCTCTATTGCGACAAAACACAAGAAGTTCCACGGGCGCCGGCGCCCGGTATTGTGTTTCGAGGCGCCCGGAGGGCATTGTGAAGCGAGAAAAGCCTTTTCTGCCCGGCTGGCACTTGCGCTATACTGCATTGTGACAAACAGCAACAGTATGGCGGCCTCTTACCACTCGCATCACCCCCCGGAAGATTGCATCAATTGCGAGCACCGCCATCTGCGCATGTTTTGCAACCTCACCGACGAGGCTCTGAAGGACTACGACCGCATCGGGATCATGATGAGCCACGCGCGGGGCGCCAAGTTGTTTGCCGAGGGCGATCCGGCACGCAATGTCTTTGTTGTCTGTTTCGGACAGGTCAAGATTTCGTCCACTTCGCGCGACGGCAAGACCATGATTCTAAAGATTGCCGGCCCAGGAGACGTGATGGGCCTGAGCGCCGTGCTGGCCAACGTCGCCCACGAAGTTACCGCCGAGGCCATCGAACCTTGCCAGGTGAAGACCATCCGCAAGCAGGATTTCGTCGATTTCCTCGATCGCCACGGCATCGCCAGCATGCATGCCGCGCAGTCGCTTTCGAGTGAATACATGACCGTCTTCCACGACGCCAAGCGGTTGGCGCTTTCCGGCTCGGCGGCCGGCCGGCTGGCACGCCTGCTGCTCGACTGGGGCCGCGCCGCGGCCAACGGCAAGCCCGAGATCAAGTTCACCATGGCGTTGACGCACGAAGAGATCGCCAACATGGCCGGCACCTCGCGCGAGACTGTCACCCGCCTGCTCAACCAGTTCCGCCGCGACCAATGGATCGCCATCAAGGGCTCGAGCATGACTATCGTCAAACCCGATCAGCTCGAGCGGCTGACGGCCTGAAGCTCAGCCTTCGATTCCCGCACCACTTCCCGTCCACAGCAGAATCGCGTCAGGGTCGATTGCGCAGCATACCTTCGTTCGTCGCCTCATGATGGCTGGGGTAAACTGAAAGACGGTACAGGAACCGGGGAAGACAGGACGATCCCCATGACCTTGGCCGCAAGATGGTTCCTGGAGCCAAAATAGCGCGGACAGGCGAGAAAACTGAAAAACGCTCAGCTTGTTGATGATAAACAAGTTGATTCAATCGTGAGCTCGTAGCTCAGTTGGTAGAGCAACGCCCTTTTAAGGCGTGGGTCCTGGGTTCGATCCCCAGCGAGCTCACCACCCCACGCGGCGGTCATCCCAAGGCCAATCCTCCAAGATTCGTCGGCTTTCGATCAGCTTGTTCTTACGTTCGCGGCCAGTAGTGCTCTTCGCTTAGCCCGCGCAGGCGTTCGGCGGCCGACTCGCCGGTGATATCGCGCTGCGGCATGCCCAGCATTTCGAAGCCGACCATGAACTTGCGCACCGTGGCCGAGCGCAGCAGCGGCGGATAGAAGTGCGCGTGGAAGTGCCACTCGGGATGC
>JASHTH010000773.1 GCA_030040655.1 Acidobacteriaceae bacterium
GCGGAGGGTTCTGCGCGATTGCGATGCTGCCGGCGATCAGCCCCATTGCAGGGGCACAGCCCAAAATAAACCTACGTCGATTCACGTGAGAATCCTCCGAGAACGAATTACCAGACGCCTGCGCGAAGCTGCGAGCGTAAGACTGCCCCGCTAGCGAAGCAGAGCCATAGTACCAGTTCTCAGGCGGCGATACAATCATGGAGCGAAGGCTTCGAAGCGCTTTTCGAAACGTTATGAAATCGACGGCGCGCCGTTTCATCTTGACGAGAGCCGACGAATGTGCGCTACCGTCGCGGTTCACCCCCTACTGCACGGTCCAAAGGGCCGGTCCAACTTGGGGTAACACTGGTCATAAGCCGCTATCTAGAAGTCGCGAAGTTCAGAGCTCACGCATATTTCGTCCCGACTTTTCCTCATTAAGGCCTAAGTCCGTCCATTCGCGCATCTACGCATGGCGGCTGCTGCCAAACTAGAATTGAACTAGCCATGGCCGAATTCACCCACCTTCACCTGCACACCGAGTATTCGCTGCTCGATGGGGCCTGTGACATTCAAAAGCTCATCGACCGCGTTGCCGAGTTGGGGCAAAACTCGGTGGCCATGACCGACCACGGCAACATCTACGGCGCGGTGCACTTTTTCAACGCCTCGAAAGAAAAAGGAATCAAGCCGATTCTGGGGTGTGAGCTCTACATTTCGAAAAACGAGGACCATCGCGCAGCCGGCGAAGGCGACGACAACAATCATCTGCTGGTCCTTGCCGAAAACGAGGAAGGCTACCGAAACCTCATCCGCATCACGTCCGAGGCTTCGCTGCACGGCTTCTACCGCAAGCCGCGCGTGAGCAAGCGGTACCTGGCCGAGAATGCGAAGGGATTGATCGGGCTCTCCGGCTGCCTTAGCGGCGAGCTGTGCGAGGAGCTTGTCGCGGGCCACTATGAGAAGGCCAAGAAAGTAGCCGCGCAGTATCACGACATTTTCGGCACGGGAAATTTCTTTCTCGAGATTCAGGACCAGGGCCTGGAGCAGGAGAAGAGAATTCACTCCGATCTGGTCCGGCTCGAGAGGGAACTCGGCATTCCGCTGGTGGCGACCAACGATTCGCACTACCTGTGCGGAGAAGACTCGCACGCCCACGACGTGATGCTGTGCGTGCAGACCGGCGCAAAGATTCACGACAAGGAGCGCTTCCGCTTCGACAGCGACCAGTTTTATGTGAAGAGCGCCGACGAAATGGCGCGGCTCTTTCCCGATTCGCCCGCAGTGCTCAAGCGCACCATGGAGATCGCCGAGCGCTGCCATCTCAAGCTGAGCAAGATTGACAATCCGTTTCCGGAATTCGCCGTGCCGCCGGGCCACACCATCGACAGCTACTTTGAGCATGTGTGCCAAGAGGGGCTGATGAAGCGGCTCCAGACCGCCGTGCGGCAACTGGAGCTGCGGGGTGTGCGGCGCTCCACCCCCGAGGAATATCAGGCGCGCCTCAACTACGAGATCGCCATCATCAAGCAGATGAAGTACTCCGGCTATTTCCTGATCGTGTGGGACTTCATCAAGTACGCGCGCGATCATGGTATTCCTGTCGGCCCGGGGCGCGGTTCGGCAACTGGGTCGCTGGTGGCGTACGCGATGGAAATCACCAACATCGATCCCATACAGAACGTCCTGCTCTTCGAGCGCTTTCTGAATCCGGAGCGCGTGACCATGCCGGATATCGATGTGGACTTTTGCCAGGAACGGCGCGGCGAGGTGATCGACTACGTAACCCGCAAGTACGGCCGCGACCAGGTGGCGCAGATCATCACGTTCAACACCATGTTGGCAAAGGCCTCAATCAAGGATTGCGGCCGCGCGCTCGACATGCCCTACGGCGATGTGGACCGCATCGCCAAACTGGTGCCGGCCACGCTGGGCATGACGCTCGACAAGGCGCTCGAAGAGTCACCCGAGCTGGCGAAAGTCTACGAGAACGACAAGACGATTCGCGAGCTGATCGATACAGCGAAGAAGCTCGAAGGGCTGGTGCGGGGCTCCGGCGTGCACGCTTCGGCAGTTGTCATTGCACCGCGCCCGCTGACGGAGCTTGTTCCGCTCAACCGCACTAAGAACGACGAAATCGTGACCGCGTACGACATGCTCGCCGTGGAGAAGATGGGTCTGTTGAAGATGGACTTCCTCGGCCTCGCCACGCTGACGGTGATCACCGAAGCGGTTCGTCTGATTGAGCAGACGCGCGACGAAAAGCTCGACATCGAGATGATTCCGATCGACGACTCGGAGACGTTTCGACGGGTCTTTCACACGGCGCTGACCTCGGGAGTGTTCCAGTTCGAATCGTCGGGCATGCGCGACGTGCTGCGGCGTTACAAGCCTGACACGGTTGAGGAATTAACGCAATTGAACGCGCTCTACCGTCCCGGACCGATGGACATGATCGACGACTTCATCGAGCGCAAATGGGGACGCAGGAAAGTGGAGTATCTGTTGCCCGCTCTGGAGGGGATCCTGAAAGACTCGCTGGGCGTGATCGTTTACCAGGAACAGGTGATGCGAATCGCAAACGTGCTGGCGAATTATTCGCTGGGCGAAGCCGATCTGCTGCGGCGCGCCATGGGCAAGAAAGATCCCAAGGCGATGGCCGAGCAGCGCGAGCGGTTTGTGAGCGGGGCATCGGCGCTGGGTCACGCCAAAGGACCGGTGGAAGAGATTTTCGAGCAGATGGCGAAGTTTTCAGGATACGGATTCAACAAGTCGCACTCAGCCGCTTACGCGTGGGTGGCCTACCAGACGGCATTTCTCAAGACGCACTATCCGGTCGAGTTCATGGCGGCGCTGCTGACCTCGGAGACGTCGAAGCCCGACAATGTGGTGAAATACATCGGCGAATGCAAGGAATTGGGCATACGCGTTTTGCCGCCGGATGTTCAAGTGAGCGGCGCGCAGTTCACACCGCAGTCGACGCTGGAAGGCGAGGCGATCCGCTTCGGATTGGCGGCGGTGAAGAATGTCGGCGGCACTGCGATCGAGTCGATCTTGAAGGCGCGCGGAGAAGCTGGCGGACATTTTGCCAGTTTTTGGGAGTTCTGCGAAAGGGTGGACCTGCGCGTGCTGAACTCGCGTGTGATCCAATCGCTCATCAAGGCGGGAGCGATGGACTCTCTGGGTACGCGCGGACAACTATATGCCGCGGTCGACAAGGCAATGGAACGCGCGCAGAAGGCGCAGCGCGATCGCGAGCAGGGACAACACGGCTTGTTCGGGTTGTTCGATGAGGGGCCGAAGACGACACGCGGCGGAGACGATCTGCCCCGCGTTCCCGACTGGGAAGAGAGCGAACGGCTGGCCAACGAGAAGGAAGTCTTGGGGTTCTTCGTCTCCGGGCATCCGTTGGATAAGTACGCAGAGAAGCTGCGCAATTTGACGGGCGTGATGACAACCGCCGAGGCACTGGAGCGCAAGCCTGCGGAGCGACGATGGGGCGGACAGAACGACCCCGCCGACGAGATTCTGGTAGCGGGGATGATTCACGGCCTGAAGGTGCAGAAGACGCGAAGGGATCAGAAGCTGTATGCACAGGCGTCGCTTGAGGACGCGAGCGGAAAAATCGATTTGATCGCGTTTCCCCGCGATTACGAAAAGCTAGCCGACGTGCTGAAGATCGAAGTGCCTGTGCTCGTGCGGGGTGTGATTTCGGGCGACGAGGAGTCGCCCAAGATCTCGGTAATTTCCATTCAGCCGCTCGAAGATGTGCAGGTGAAGCTGCCTGCCGCGGTGCGCATCCGCATCAATCTCGATCGCGCCAGCGAAGAAATGCTTGCCGGATTGAAGAGCGCCGCCGATGCCGCTCCTGGGCCGGGCAAGGTGATGCTGCACATGGAAAAAAAGGGCGAGTATGCGGTGATTCTAGAGCCGGAGGGGATGAGCGTGGCTGCCGATCGCGGCTGGGTGGAGCGTGTAGAAGAGCTAGTGGGCAAGGGTGCGGTGCAGGCGGTGAGCTAGATTTTAGTTCGCGAGCGGCCTCTCGGTTCGATGACTTCGACGTGAGCCGCAAAATCGCTGCCAGCGAGCTGGAGGATACCCCGATCTAAAGTCGCCAATTTGCCGCGATTGTAAATGGCCAGGCCGAGTAAGTATGCGTCGGTAATCTGTCGATGGCCCTGCAACTTTGAGTAGAACTTTGCTGTGACAGTCAGAAAGTCCGGGCGATCTTGCCAGTAGGAATGACCCGGCAGATCCGTGAGATGGGCAAGAGCTTCACGAGCTTCCTGCAAACTAAACGGCGACGCATCGGCGATATGTTGTGTCAAGAGCCGCAGCAGCCCTGCCTGGGTAATCGGGCATGTTGCAAATGACGTGCTTCCCATCGTCGTGAACCATCGGGTGGCGGTTACAAAATGTGAATGGCCAGGCTGATGAATCGCGAACAGCAGATTCACATCGATGAGAAAGATCATTTCTTCTCTCTCGCGCGACGCGCGCGCCGCGGCCGTTTCATGCGAGGCCACAACCGCTCGACGTATTCGCGGTCCATCTCGTCTTCAATGCGGTTAATATCCTCCGGGGTGACCTTGATCTTTCTGTCGCGGTTCTTTGCGGCATCGGCCAGGACCAGGACGCCATTCATTTCCTTGAGTCGCGAGGGCTTCACTTCTGTGCTCTTGATCAGCTGATCCACTGCAGCGCTCATCGAAGCGCCGCTCGCGCTTTTGAACCGCTCTACGATCGCAAGCGATTCCGGTGAGAGCGTGACGGTTGTTCTATGTGAAGATGGACCGGCTGCTGTTCCCATAGCAAGTAGTATGCGCCCGATTCATTCGAGATGCAACAAGAACCCGTGTGATGCAAGGCAGGCTGCAGCGCATCACTTTCAGTCTACTCGATGCATTCAGTCAGGCTGCGCAGAGTACTGCCGCCCATCGCCTCAGTCTCTCGACTTTGAGTGGCCTCCCGCCAGATTCGCTCGCCGCCAGCTGCACGGCAAAGTTGCCGATCGTCGAGCTCTCCGGCTCGCCGGATTCAACGGGCAGGCCGGTGCGCTGGGCAGTGAGTTCGGTAAGCAGCTTGTTGCGGCTGCCGCCGCCGAGGACATGGATGCGGTCGAGCTTGCGGCCGAGCATCTCTTCGAGATTCGCAATGGCGCTCGCGTAGCGGCAGGCGAGGCTTTCGAAGATGAGTCGGGCAAAGGCAGGTTCGTTGCCGGCGGTGTCGGGAATCGCAGGCAAGCCACGAAATTCGAGTTCGCGATTGATCCGCTCGGGCATTTGGCCGTCCAGCAGAAGCGGCTCGGCGTCGACATCGATGACTCCTCGTGGCGCTTCGACATTCGCAGCTTCCTTTACGAGATCTTCGATGGACCACGCTCGCCCCTCGGCAGCCCAGCCATCCATGCATTGCTTGATCATCCACATACCATTGACGTTGGTGTGGAAGCAGAATCCGCCTGCGGCCGCTCCCTGGTTGGTATAGCGCGCGCGCATGGCTTCCTGCTTGAGGATGGGCGATGGAACCAGCGTCCCAACAAGCGACCAAGTGCCGGAGCAGATGTAGGCGCAACAATCCAGTGGCGTTGGAATTCCGGCGATGGCTGAGGCCGTGTCGTGGCAGGCCGGCGCGATGAGCGCGGTTTCGCGAAAGGCCTCGAGCTCGCTCAGCGGCCCGCGCACGCGGCCGAGGATCGTGCCGGCAGGGACAATTGGAGGAGCTGCTTCGATTGGAATGTTGAGAAGCGCAAAGATCTCACGGCACCAGTTGCCGGTTTGCGGGTCGACGAGGCCGGTGTGCGTCGCGTTCGTATACTCCGCCACGCGGCGGCCACCAAGCCAATACAGAACGTATTCCGGAAAGCAGACCCATGGCGCTCTGGCGTCGATCCCGCTCGCCGGATCGGCTAACAGCTGATAGATCGAGTTCAGGCGCAACGGCTGTGCGCCGATGCGCTCAAAGAGCTTTTCCGGAGGAAGAATGGCGTCGGCGGCGTCTTTTGAAGCGATGGTCCGTTCGTCGCGATAGCAGTGTGGCCCTTCGATCGGTTGGCCTTTCGCGTTTAGCCGAATATAGTCGACGGCCCAGCCATCGACCGCGATCGATGCGATGCCCTCGGGAGCTGCTTCCGCGGCTCTCCGCAGGCCGGCCTCCAATCCGGCAAGGATTTCGGGCAACGGCCAGCGGAGCGATGTTCCGCGGTGCAACGGCCCATTCGCGATGCGATGAACCAGGTCGATTTCCGGCTTCTCGTCGCGCCAGCTTAATAGCGAGACCCGGCAGCTCTCGGCGCCGAGATCGATGGCGATGCGTGCGCGCCGGTCGACGAGCTTAGGTCGAGGTCCATCCTCGCCGGCAGTCATCGCAGGAAGGCCTCCTTGAGGCCGCCGTCAACCGGGATCAGATGACCGGTTGTGCAGCGCGCCTTGGGCCCGGCAAGAAACAGAATCGCTTCGGCGCAGTCGGCAGGATCGATGGCCTGCTTGGTCAACGAGCGATCGGCGTAAAAGCCGGCCAGACGATTGCGCAACTCGTCGTCGCTCAGCGATTCATCGAAGGCGATCTTATATTTTGTCAGCGACGCGACGATGCGGTCGCGCGGAAACATCGTCGAGCCCTTCACCACGGTCGCCGGACTGATGCCGTTCACGCGAACCGTCGGCGCAAGCAAGATCGACAGCTCGCGGACGAGATGCGAAAGCGCGGCCTTGCTCACGTCATAGGCTTCGCTACCATGCTTGGGCACGACCGCATTGGCCGAGCTGGTCAAAACAATTGAGCCGTCGAGGCCTTGTTCGTGGAAGATCTCGGAGGCTTCGTCGGCAAGCAAATAATTGGCTGTCACGTTTACTTCCAGCGTTTTTGCCCATTGCGCGTCGGAGATCACGCCGTCGGGTGACGACGGGAAGAGCGCAGCGGTATTGACCAGCACGTCGACGCCACCAAAAGCCGCGACAGCGGCATTGAGCGCACGATGAATGGCAGCGCGGTCGGTGACGTCCACGCCGGCCGAGGCGACGAACTCCTCGTGCGTCAGCTCGTTCAGCTCGGCGGCCACGCGCGCCACGGCGCCTTCGTCGCGGTCGGCGACCAGCACATGAGCGCCGCGTTCGGCGGCTTCAAGCGCCACTTCGCGGCCAATGCCGCTGCCGCCGCCGATGACAACCACGATGCGCCGGCTGAGCTCCTTCTCCGGCGGCTGTCGGCGGATTTTGGCCTCTTCCAGAGCCCAATACTCGATTCGAAAGGCCTCGCTAGCCGGCAGCGCAACGTAGTTCGAGTGAACCTTGAAGCTCTCTGGGTCAAAACCTTCACCGCATTGGGGCAAAGCTCCGGCAATGTCGCCTTCCGACAGCACGCTAGCGCCTTCCATTACGTGAATGGCGTTGGTGTAGAACTCGCCTGTGATGCGCGCCTCGGTTTTGCTTTTGCCGAAGCTGAACATGCCCACTCCGGGAATGAGCACGACGGTGGGGTTGGGGTCGCGCAGCGCCGGCGAATCGGACGTGGCGAATGCACGATAGTACTCCCGATACTGCTCGCGATATTTGTCGAGGGAGATCTCGGTCTGCATCTTGAGCGCGTCGAGGTCGGCGCCGGCGGCCCAGGGCACGAAGAGCGGGCGAATCTTGGTGCGAATGAAGTGATCGGGGCAGCTTGTGCCGAGGAAAGCCAGCTTCTCCGCGCTGGCAGAGTTCACAAATTGCAGCACGTCCTCGGCATCGGAAAAACTGGCGATCAATCGCTTCTGCTGGCTCACCCGCCCGCGCAGAAACGGAGCGAAGCGCACCGCAATTTCCCTGCGGTCGGCGCGCGCAGGAACGGCCTTTCCGCCGAAGCGCGTGGGACCCTTGGCCTCGCCGTGGCGCTCGATGAACTGCCCGAGCCGATCGATGATCGTGATCGTGTTCAGATAGCACTCTCGGTGCGTCTCGCCCCAGGTGAACAGGCCATGTCCGCCGAGCACGATGCCGTCGCAGCCGGAGTTGGCGGCGATGGCGCGCTTCATCATCGTGGCGAGTTCGAAACCCGGCCGCTGCCAGGGCAACCAAATGAGCGAATGGCCAAATTCGTGATTGAACTCCTCCATCTTCGCCTTGCCGTTGGCCGAAGCTGCCAGCGCGATGCCCCAGTCCGGATGCAGATGATCGACATGCGGGAAGGGAAGAAAGCCGTGCAGCGGCGTGTCGATGGATGCGGCAACGGGATTGCTGCCGAAGGTGCACAGCGGATACATCGCCACCATCTCGTCTTCAGCGTCGACACCCCTGTAAAGGTGCTCCAGGGCAAGCAGCTTCTCCAGGAAAAGCGTGGCAAAGCCCGAGCGCTTGATGCTGCCCAGGTCGCCGCCGGAGCCTTTTACCCAAAGCACCTGTACGGGCTCACCTGTGAGCGGGTCGATCTCCTTGATCTTAGAGCTCGTATTGCCGCCGGCGAAGTTGGTGATGCGCAGGTCCGACCCGAGGAGATTGGATCGGTAGCGCAAGAGTTCGGCTTGGTCGAGCGTGGAAGCCAGGTTGGGGTCCCACCGGTCCTCGAGGAATTTCAGGGTAGGGGAAGCTACGCTTGTGGCGGACATATACACCTTGCCATTCGGGGGAAGTGGAAGAAACTCAGCCTCGATCATACACCGAATAGCAATAGAGAATCAGTTTCGGATGGGAACTCAGCTCCTCCACGGCGACGACCGGAAGCAATCCGCCGCCAAGCCGGCTTACGATTTGCCTGCGGCCTCCTCCAGCATCTCGACCGCCGGCGCGATCATATCGCGCAGCACGGCATCGGGCTTCTCCGCCGCCTTCAGGGTAGCAAGGTTGCTTTGAACGAGTTCAGCGCTTAGGGTTCGGTGGTTTTCGATCGCATCCAGGGCAGAAAGGCCGATCGACGATACCTGCGAAAGCGTGCGGGAGACGGAGATGAGTTCCGCGGTCAGTTCCGACTGCTTCAGCGTCGGCTGCAGCTTGGCATCGTTGTCCCGCCACTGCGTAAGACAGCCGCGCGCCTGCTGGATCTGCTGCGCCGAGGCATTGCCGGCGGCGATCAGCTTGGCAAGTTGATTGAATTCGCGCGCGGCGTTGCTCTCCGGCGGAACGGCATCGACAAGGTGGTTGAGCGGGGACGATGTATCGTAATCGCGCAAATCTTCGCGCTCGTAGCCCAAAGGCGGCTGGACGACGCTGGCCAGAACCGCTAACGCCTCAGGATCGGACTCGCCGCTCATCCGCTGCAGCATGACGTGCATGAACGACTGGTGCGTCAGTCCGTCAAATTCGAGTTTTTGCGAGACCACCGCGAGGCGCGCATACATCGAATCTACGTCGCGTATATCCTGCGGCGACCAGAACCGCTCGGCGATGGCGGCGGTGCGCGGCCAGATGCGGCTGTCGACATTCTCCGGTGTCACGAATTCGCTCCACATGGTTGCTTCGCCGCCGAGGATGCGGGCTTTCTCTTCCGGTGAGAGAGAGGCCGCGTCGCCGGACATGGGATCAACGAGATAGTGCTCGGACGCCGGCTGGTTGAGGTCGATGTAATAGCCGTTGGAGAGAATGCCGCGGTTGCCCTGCCGCGCCGCGGCCGCCAGCGCGGTTTGCCCGCGCCACGACTGGATAACGACGTCGCGCGGCGTGTCCGGCTGCAGCACCTCGTCCCAACCCATCATGATCTTGTGATGAGCCGCTACGATCTTCTGCACCCTGCGCGTGAAATAGGACTGCAGCGCAGCATTGTCTTTCAAGCCGTGTTCGCGCAGAAAGGCCTGAATGCGGGAGTTCGCCTCCCACTCCTTGCCGTTGCATTCGTCGCCGCCAATGTGGAAGTACTCGTCGGGAAAGAGCGCGGCCATTTCGCCGATGAATCTGTCAAGAAACTCATAGTTGCTTTCGCGCGTGGGGTCCATGGCCTCGTCGAGCACGCCCCAGCGCGTCGCGATCTGATGGGGCCCAGGTCCGCTGGAAAGCTCGGGGTAGCCCGGCATCCAGGAGCTGGTGTGGCAGGGCATGTCGAACTCGGGAACCACGCGGATGCCACGGTCGCGCGCGTATTCGATCACGTCGCGGATCTGCTCCTGCGTGTAGTACTGGCCATTCGAGCCTTTCTCCTGAAGCCGCGGGAACTCCTTGCTCTCGACGCGGAAGCCCTGGTCGTCGGAAAGGTGCCAATGGAAGACGTTGAGCTTCACCGACTCCATGCCGTCGAGGTTGCGCTCGATGACCGGGATGGGCATGAAGTGGCGCCCGGAGTCAATCATCAGACCGCGCCAGGGAAAGCGCGGCTGATCATCGATGGTGACGGCCGGCGCGGCGAACCCCTGCGGCGTGATGTGAACCAACTGCAGAAACGTCTGCAAACCGTGGAGAACGCCGAGCGCATTGGGCGCAGTCAGCAACGCATGAGACGAAGAAACTTCGAGGTGATAGGACTCGTCTTCTCCAAGCCTTTGAACCGCGTCACCCGGCCCAGCCGTTCGGATCGTCAAAGCGGGCGGGCCGGCTTGCGCCGAAGGCAGAAACGGAGTTCCGGTTTCGCGGGAGAGCTTGTCCAGGAACTGCTCTTCGGCTGACTTGATTCGTGGGTCGGTGGTTCCGTCGAGCGCGACAGAAAAGCTGCTGTTGACGAGAAGCTGCCCTTCGCCGGGCGAGACGTGCGCGGGGAGGGGCATCAAGGGGAGCGTAGCGGAAGTCTGGGCGTGAAGCAGGGAATTTGGGATGGAAAGAGCACTAAGAACAACAACGACAACGAAGACGCGCCGCAGCTTGGGATCGTTCAAAGGTGCACCTCCTGGTGCGTTGGAGACGATCAGCCGAATCAACCGCAAATCCTTCGGCTCCGTTTGGCCCAACAGCAGGCCAAACGTCACTCAGGACGAGAAAGATGCTTTGGATTGCGAACTTCTGTTACAGCGCATCGGCAAGCGTCGATTATTCCGCTTCCGCGCCGAGGCTCTCCGGCGTGACCACGCGATGCCGGACGTAATTGTAAGGCGGCACGGTGTAGCCGCGCAGCAGCGCGATGCCGAGCTGAATGAGGCGCGGGCCATAGCTATCGGCTTCATGCGAGACAGAGCCGATGATGGCGCTTTTGCCCGAACGCATCTCTTCGAGGATCTCGGGAATGCAATCCTGCCCGGCGATGGCGAATTCGCTTTCACGTTCGGCCTGGCGCGCGGCTTCGAGCACGCCCAAAGCGCTCGAATCAGTAGCCGCGGCCACAAGAATGCGCTGCCCTTTGCGCTGGACGCGTAGGAAGTCGGATACGGCAAGCTGGCTGGGCTGGCGCATGCCGCGGCCTTCCAGGCGCAGAAAGCGGTCGGCCGGCAGGTCGGGCAGCCGCTCGCGGATGCCGTCGAAAGCGCCGGTGATGCGCGCTTCGACGAAGCTGCCGGCTTCGGAGAAACCGACGCCCAGAATCCAGTCGACTTTGCCCTTCCATTTCCGCAGCGCATGCTGGGCCAGCAGGGAGCCGGCTTCGTAGCCGACGTCGAAGTTATCCACGCCGAAGTAAGTGGCGTTCGGGTGAGGAACGTCGATGGCGACCAGGGGAATGTCGGCTTTTTTGAAAATATGCGCTACGCGCGGCGCCACGCGTTCCTCCACCTGAAACTCAAGCACCAGATCGACGCGCTTGGCCACAAACTCCTCGGCGTTCTGGATGGCGATGTCGGGGTCGTAACGATTGTCGAGCTGTAGCAACTCGACCCCGGCCGCTGCCGCAGCTTGGGCGACCGAGTGCGCCACGGCGACGGAGAACGGCATTTCGCCGCTTTGCGCGGCGAAGCCGAAGCGCAGACGGCGGGGCCGCGAAACCAGCCGGTAAAGGCCGTTTTGCGCCTGCGCCACATAGCCGCGATGGACGAGCGTCTTCAGGATTCGATAGACACTGGTCTTGGAAATCTGCGTCTTTTGATAAACGTCTTCGAGAGTGACCGGGGCATGGCTCTGCTCGAGCAGTTCGAGAACGTCGAGGGCCTTGGAAAGAATGGGAATAAGGTACAGCCGCTTGATTTTGGCTTTGGGCAAGTTTGCTTCCTTCCGGTTTATCTATTGAATCGATTCTACAAGCT
>JASHTH010000774.1 GCA_030040655.1 Acidobacteriaceae bacterium
CGCAGCAGAACCCAGAAGGCCCGATCCGACCTGGCGAGATGAAGACGAGAATGGTTATGGGTCAACATCATGAGTTGCTGACGGAGCGCAAGATTTTCCATGAGGAGGTCGTGGCGAGAGCGCAGGAGCCCATTGGCCAGTGTTAGGAGAAGCGACAGCGGACGTAACATGCTCCATTTTCGCATCGATTCACTCAACCAGAGTGAGCGCTCCATCTACCTGATTCAGCACATGTTCGGCATTTTGGCGAAGCACAGGGCCGGAATTGTCCTGTCGTCGATTCTCTCAGCAAAGTGATTCCAGCTGTTTCAGCCCACCAGCGGAGCTGCCATTGGATCTGCGCTTATTTCTGATACGGATCTTTCTGGCTCCCTGGACCTCAGTCTTCAAATCAAATCTTCATGTCATGTCGCGTCGCAACCGATTCATTTCAGCGGAAGAATGGCAGAAAAGCGCCGCCTGGCTCTTGGGACACACTAAGTTCTCTCGTTATAGATCAGCTCGATGCCGGTGCCGTGTTTCGGATCGATGTTACGCAAATACTTTCGACTTTCCTCGCTGTCCCAATGCTCAAAGACACCCAGGCTCTGCACGGGCTTGCCATCTTGGCGGTAACGGGTTCCTGAAGGCGGGTTCTCCGCCAGAGCCTCTTCCGTCAGATAGTCATCGGCATTTTCGCGGATCATGATGCGTGGATGACCGTTCTCATCGAGGTTGTTCTTCGTTTGGGAGTAGAGGATGTCGAGCCCGACCGAATCGAGCGCAACACCATCCAGCGACGCTAGAATACTCGCCGGCCATTCCGGATTCTCGTAAGGTTCGACTCGGTTAAAGAACGGCGCGTTTGGAAAATGCAGTGGATAAGACATGTGCCTGCGGGCGCAATAGAGACCGTCGAGAACGTAGAGGATGGTCTTTGCGCCAAGGTTAGGCGATGCAGAGAGGTCGACAATCGGAGAGTAGGCGTGTGTCGTGGCTCCCTGGTTCGTGTTGATGATGCTATGCAGTTCGCCGGGGCCCTTGATGGAACCAAAATGGTTTTTCCCTGTCAAAGTGACGCCAGTCTGCCCTTCGTCGCCGCCTTCGGCCGCCGCGTAAGGGTACGAATGGCCTTTGACCAGCGCGACGTTCACAATATAGGTTGCCTCTTTCACCTGCTGTGGAATGAAGCGGGCGTTGTCATAGTGATTCGCCGAATAGCTCTGGCCCTCGACCCAATTCGCTTGCTCGAGGCCATGGATTTCGCCATACGCGGGATGCTTTTGGTGTTCAGGATTGGGCGCACCCCTCTGCACGAAGCGCACGTCCTTGTATTCGGTCCAAATCTTGTCCAGAAGTCCGGGATAGATATCGCGCTGCGCGTCATACACGAGAATGTCCCGCGGGGCGACGTGCACATGGTTGACCAGCTGCCGAACGACGGCCAGCGTAGCCTGCGGAGATACGTTGACCAGATTGGTGGGAACCACCGGCTTGCTGTTATTCAGGTTCACCTTCACAGCGATGATTTCGCCCGGCCGGTATGCGAACGCATTCGTACCCAAGTAGCGTTTTCCGTAGTAGCTGAAGATGGCCCGCCACGCTTCCTCGTCCGTCGCTGCGCCGGTAACATTGCGCACGAGCAGCGAGATCATCGCGTCGACGCGCTCCTGGTCCGTGCTTGTGTCCATCCACCATTGGTCGGTAACAGATTCCCGATTCCCGCTCCAATGCGCGGCTTTGGAGTCGCGAGCCCACACCACGCGCCCCGGATGAATGCCGCGAGCCAATCCCAGAGGCACATTGCGCTGTTTGGGAGCGTAATTGTATTTGGTAAGGATTTCCGCCAGCGCGGCGCTACCGAGCACGCCAGGCAGCCCTGCCAGTGCAAGTGAGGCGGCGGATGCTTTTAGCAATTCGCGGCGCGTTGAGTCGTGGTCCATGTTCATCACCTCGCATCGTCATTCATCGTGTACAGCCGATCATGTTTCAGGGACCGAAACGGCACATCTTTCTCCTGCCTTGACGCGAACATCGCAATACGATTCCTGGGAACCGCCGGGTCGAATGCGGCTCTCTGCCGGAACTCTCTTGCCATTCACCATCAGCGCAACGGTCTTTCCGGGAAATCCTGCGCGCCAGCCAAGCTCGGGCCCTGCCTCGTTCGTCAGTTCTGTCTTTGTTGTCGCCTCATGCCTCACCGAGAAGGTGTTCGGGCCGGCAGGCGCGTGATAGAGCGCTGCCCATCCCGTTTCGGCTGTAAGCTGCGGGAAGGTTTCGATGGTTCCGTTTTGCGGTAAGGGCCGAATCCCCATCAACCCCGAGCCGAGATTGCCGATGGCCGTGTAGGAAACTTCAGGGTATTCGCGGCGCTTCAGATTCGGATCCAGCATCGCCATGAGCGCTGTGTATCCGGCCCGGCAGCGGCCGTACGAGTAGAAGATGTCTGGCATGTACGATCGGCCTTCCACGCCGCCAATCATTCCTCGCGGCGAGTTCAAATCCGCCTCCAGGCGCTGCTCCAAGATATCCAGGCTCGCGTTTGTCTGCGGTCCTGCACCGGTCAAACCGTAATAAAGCGGGAGTTCAACCGTACACCTTCCATCGCCTTCTTTAAGGCCGGCATGAAACTTGCCGTCTTCCTCGATCGCTGCGAAATAGCAGTTGCGCGATGAATCCCACCATTGGGTGATATAGAGCGACTTGAACGAAGCCGCCAGGGCGGCGGACGCTTACGCGTATTCCTGAACCGGCCTGGATGGGCTGACGACTAGCTTTTGTCACAGGGAAGGAGGTCCCCTGTGACCCATCTACGTCAGCTCATGATTGAGGAGTTGCAGCGTCGCAACTTCGCCGAGACCACGATTCGCTCCTACGTTCACGGAGTCGAGCACTTCAGCCGGTACTTCCATCGCAGTCCTGATCAACTTGGGCCCGAGCACATCCGCAGGTACCAGGCGATGTTGCTTTCGAAGCTGAAGTTCAGTCCGAACACCGTCATCCAGCGTCTGGGAGCACTACGGTTCTTCTACATCAAGGTGCTGAAGAAGAACTGGAGCGTTGCCGAGACGCCTTATCCGCGGAAGGCGATCCGGCTACCGCAGATTCTCAGTCCGGAGGAGGTGACTCGACTCATCGACGCGGCAGACAGCACGTTTCATCGCACTATGTTGATGACCCTTTATGCCACCGGAGCACGCCGCGCCGAGGC
>JASHTH010000775.1 GCA_030040655.1 Acidobacteriaceae bacterium
GAAAAGGTCGGCGTATGATACGGCGCGCAGGGTACACCTAATGCCCAGATTCGATCCCGGATTGAGTTTTGGCGAGCCACAGCTACAATTTCGACACCTTCCGGGTGGGTTGAACCCCTCCATTGAGGCCGTTGCGGTTGCAACACCGGCAGCGGTTTTGCTGCTGGCATCTCCCAAAATGCAATCGAGCTCAAGCCGGAGCTCTTTCGATGGGTCGCTTCGTTTGATCCAGAGACCGTATGATACGCCTCTGTTCCATTAAAACCCACTACCGGGGACACATGCTTCAACTGCTTGATTTAGCGATAGTTCAGAATTTTGGCGAGCCACAAGCTCGTGGCCCCCGTCCAAAGGTCACTTCTGATTAGAAGGTACTTCTGGCAGCGTCGCTTTCGCTTTCAGCCAACGGCTCTTCCAGCTTGATCCATCTATGAATTGCACTTCCGAAACCGCGAGTATGCCTCTGTATTTTCCGCAAATTACAATCGGTGTCGCGTCAATGCCAGAAGAATCACCCTCCGCGTATCCTGGTCTTAGTGGCGACTCCACGTCAAGCGTAAAAGTCTTCACGATCTCGTATCGATTGCCGCTGCGAGAAAGACACACTTCGCCCCAGTTGAGGATTTCCTTCTTGCTAACATTTCGGAGAATCACCACCGAACCGCCTGTTTGGATTGCTTTGAGCGGAGATCCACGCTCTTCCAGGAACGGCCGATTTAAGTCGCGACTTTTCTCTTCCTGTGCAAGGCAGACCGAGGTCCTCGATGCAACCAGGGCAATGAGGAGTAATACAACCTCTATGCATGTCAAGGATTCGGGATTGCGATAGCAAGCCATTTCATAGCTCCATTGTTTGCGGCTTGATTTCTGGTATCTGCAAGTTAATCGTTGGGGTTTCCGTCTGAGGCGCGGGAGGGTGGTAAATCGCATCGAGCACATGGGTCAGTGCTTGGCCAAATGTTACCGAGGTGGTAGGCAAATGGGGATCTTGAGCATTCTGAGCCGGACGTTCGAGCGCGTTCATGTTCGTGCGAGCGAGAATTGCTGTCCCAAGCGGGTTTGTTGTCCATTGATCAGCATGTTGCGTTTCGTGTTTGACGATTTGAAACAAGTTGTCGAATCCTCCCCAGCCCTCGAAGTAGCTAACGTCCAGTTGCTCGGTGACGAGGAACGGATTAGAAACGGAAATCGGCTGTGGTCCGCAAAAATTAAATCTCCGGCTATGCGGCGCTTCGTTCGAGTGCGTAATCATGGTGAAGTCCACCCAAAACAGGCATTGAAGTGACTCGCTCTTCGTCTTCAAAGCAGTGACGATGCTCCCTAGCCGGCGGCGCCGATCGCTGATCCGGAATTCCTGGCCCCAGGCTGGAGTGCGGGCGGCCTCGGTTGTAATGCGAGACCCATTCGCGAACGATCGTACGGAGGTGACGATCGTTGAGAGCAACCATATAATCCAGGCATTCCCTTCGCATGGTTCCGATCAGTCGCTCGCAGTATGCATTCGCCTGCGGTGCTCGAATCGGCGTCTTCAACACCTGCAGTCCAAGGGCAGTAACCGCTGCGTCCAGTTCCGAGGAGAATGTTGCGTGTCGATCATGAATCAGGAAACGATACTCGTGATCGCTGGGGATGGCCTCACGCAGCTGCTGAATCGTCCAGTCGGCAGTTGGGTGCGGCGTCACGTTGCAATGCACAATGCGGCGAGAGCCGATCTCCATCAGCACAAAAATGTAAATGACGCGGAAGCGGACTGTAATCGCGATCATGAAGTCGCACGCGAGAAGGGCTCGGGCGTGGTTACGGACAAATGTGTTCCAGCGCTGTGAGTTCCGATGGGACCACGGACCCTTGGATGGCCAGTAGGCTCTCACCGTCCGTGGAGAAATACGGATACCGAGCTTCAACCATAGCTCATGAGCGATCCGCTCTTCTCCCCACGTCGGATTGTCGCGAACCATTTGCACAATCAGCCTCCGAAGGCGCAACGGAATCGGAGCCCGGCCCGGTTGCGACTTCCACTTCCAAAATAGTTGGAACGCCTTGCGATGCCAGCCGATCAGAGTTGCTGGCTTGACCACAATGAGAGCAGACTTCCAATCAAAGAACCGAGACCACAGAACCAACCAGAGTCGAGCCGCATCGGTCAGGCGCCGTGGCCGAATGTCTCGTTCCTGATAAAACGCGAGCTGCTTGCGAAGAAAAAGATTCTCGGCAATCAGGGCTGTTCGAGAACGGAGACTCAAGCGAACCAGACTCGGAGCGTCGCCCGCCAAGCCTCGAAGCACATCGAATGCCGCCCGAATCGGCCTGAGGAAGCTCATTGATCCAATTATCAATGGAGCATTCCGGCTTTTGACAACCGTCACGCCACTCGGCCGGAAAGGCCTGTATTTTCAAGACATACAGAGTTTTTGCGGAGCACAGGTGGAATTGATCCCGACGTCGGCTTCCATATTCGCTTTCGATTGGAATAGTTCGGGGATCCCGGCTATCGGAGGCAGCCGAACTCGGTTGTTTTTCCCGATCTCAGAGTTGATGACTTGAAATAGTGCTGGAAGGAATCCAGTTTCGTGGTTCAGACTGAGAAACGGCGAGGCTTTGACAGCTACAAAATCGACTACAGCCCGATTACATGGCGGGCCGTTAAATGCTGTAAGTGATTGAAAATAAATGGTCGGGGAGAGAGGATTTGAACCTCCGACCCCCTGGTCCCGAACC
>JASHTH010000776.1 GCA_030040655.1 Acidobacteriaceae bacterium
CGATCGTTGCCGGCACAGTCGGTTGCTTCGGAGGAATGTCGCTTGCCGCCGGCGTTTCCAGCTACATTGTGATGACGCGAGAGGCCCGTCTTGGACTCAATGGCCCCGAGGTTATTGAGCAGGAATCCGGTATAGACGAGTTTGACTCCTCCGATCGGGCCCTTATCTGGGCGATTCATGGCGGGGAACAACGTGTCGGAATGGACCTCGCGGATTCCCTGGTTGAGGATGACGCCAATGAGATCGCGGCGACTGTGCGAAAGTACGTGCAAGCCGGAGTGCCTGCCACACATCGATCGGAACAAGTAGACCTCTATCGGGACCGCATCGCCGCACTTGATACCTCGAATCAAATCGATCCAGATTCGCTACGCAATGAATGGGGCCACAAAAAAGGAGGTCTGCAATGAGCGATCAAGTTGGGCTGCGCGGACGGGATTGGTTCGAAGCTCTGACCGGAAGCGAAATGCCCAGAAGCGGTGACCCGAAGTCTGTACTTTCTGCAACTGTAGACTTCCAGAATGAGCCGGCTCTCTTCATTTGTGTGGTGCCGAATAAGGACAGCCGTTTCCCCTGCGTACGCGATGGCCAGGTTGGGTTGGAGGAGGCGTATACGCTCGCTGCCCGCATTCGCGAGGCAATTGCCGAGGATCGCGACAAACCGAAGCTAGCGAAACGTCCCATTGTTGCCATCGTCGACGTCAAGAGCCAGGCCTATGGACGCCGCGAAGAAACTGCTGGAATCTTCCTTGCAGCCGCTGCGGCTGCCGATGCTTATGCATCCGCGAGGATGGCGGGGCATCCTGTCATCTCACTGGTTGCTGGTCATGCCTTCTCCGGGGGATTTCTCACGCATGGCTATCAAGCCAACCGTATTCTTTCGTTCGACGATTCGGGCATCACGATTCACGCCATGCACAAAGAGGCCGCGGCCCGGATCACGCGGAGGTCTGTCTCTCAGTTGGAACAACTCGGTCACGAGATCACCCCGATGTCGTACGACGTTCGTGACTACGCCAAGCTCGGCATTCTCTTCAGGTTGTTGCATGTCGAGGATCCACAAAACCCGACACCCGCTGAAATCTCAGATGTCAGAAAGGCCATCGCCGAGGCCATCGCCGACGCGCGAGCCGGCAAGACGGATTTGAGTAACCGTTGGGAGTCCGACGCCGCAAGACAAATGCGCACTGGGACGCTGGCAATAAGGTCAGCCCTAGAAGCTCAGTGGTCAGACGCCTGAGAAGCGCAAATGACGCTGGTCGGCATTGGAGCCTTCTCACTGGCAGCATGGATGATTGCAATGACGATGTTTCTCTGAAAGGCAGACAGGGTCAGTATGGTTCCACAGGTTCACGATCTGGTTCGGTTGAGATCGCAGTCGGCTTTTTTGCCAGCGCAGAGTCCTTCGGCGCGGCTGCCCGTAATGGGGCAAGGGCCGTTCTGGGCCGTGGTGCGAAGAGGCCTGGCAGGCGGGCAACTTGTCCCAATCGGAGTGCGAGGCGCACAGCGGCACGAACGCTGGGCTGGGTATGCCAGGATGAGTGACGTCCTGGCGATTCATCGGCCAGAAGAGTTGCGTCTTCATCTCGCGCAAGATCGCCGGCGAAGTCTACCAGCGTTCCAATCTCTGCAATTTATCGAGCGGGGTTTGGCTGGAGCGGATCTCAATTGGGGACCTGGGGGAAGCGTGGGCTATGAATTGGCATCGGGGGTTCCAGCGGTACGAGACAGCAGTGACTTGGACCTCGTCATCTTCGCTACAGAAGAATTGAGCAGGGTCCAAATGCTGGGTCTGTGGCAAATGTGCAGTAGCGGACCGGGGCGAATCGATGTTTTAGTGGAAACTCCGTTCTGCGGCTTCTCGCTCGAGGAATACGCGACCACAACAACAAAAATGCTTCTCCTTCGCACCGCCCAAGGCCATGTACTTGGTCTCGATCCTTGGGGCATGTCGGACAAGTGCTCCGAAAAGGCGGAGGTCAGTTGAGTGGAGACAGCTCTCTTATTCCCCGGCCAGGGTTCACAAAAGCCCGGAATGCTTCACTGCCTGGTCGATGATCCGGCGATGCACAAGACGCTCGACGATATCAGTGACATGTTGGGATCGGAAGTTCGACTACTCGATTCTCCTGAAGCGCTGCAATCCACGGTCACGGTTCAAATCGCCCTCCTGGCAACTGGCGTTGCGACCGCCAGAGCATTGCAACGGAATGGTCTCGATTGTTCTGCAGTGGCGGGAATGTCAGTTGGCGCATTCTCCGCAGCCGTCATTGCCGAAGCGATCGGCTTGCCTGATGCGGTCCGCCTAATTCGCTCACGCGCTGAGCAGATGGAGAGTCTGTATCCAAGTGGATACGGCATGGGCGCAATTGTGGGTCTAAACGAAAGACAAGTGAGCGACTTGGTTCGGTCGGCGCACTCAGATCAATTCCCGGTGTTTGTGGCAAACATCAATGCGCCGCGGCAAATCGTAATTGCGGGCTCCGTCGAGGGGATGCAGCACGTGCTTGCAAAAGCGCTTACGCAGGGAGCCAGGAAGGCCGAGCTTCTTGACGTTTCCGTTCCGTCTCACTGCCCTCTTCTTGCTCCGGTCGCCGAGTCGCTGCGGACGCAACTCGCATCGATGAGAATAGAGCCGCCAAAGATCACCTATATCGCAAACGTAAACGCGCGTGCTGTTCGCACCGCTCAAGGAGTGGCAAAGGACTTGGCAGACAGCATCGCTCACGGCGTCCGCTGGCATGATGCTACGACCGTCGCTCAGGAATTAGGTTGCGAATTATTCCTGGAACTGCCGCCGGGGCATACACTAACCGATCTCGCGAAGGAAAACATCACCGGCGTCGTGGCACATGCCGTTGCAGAGGAACCCTTCTGCTCTGTGTTGCGGCGAGCGAAGGTTTGTTAAACAACTTTCCTTCAATACCTCCATCGAATCGGGCCGCCCTCTCATCATGAGTGATTCGCCCCATTACCATCAATTGAGCATCTTCAATCGAGCTTCTGCCGTACACTCTCGAGAATCTCGTTCGAGAAGCGAGGGTTCTGAACGGCGCGAGCTAGAACGACGCCACCCAGCACCGCAGCCGTCCGAAAAATCGCCTCTTTCCGGTCCCCGCCGTGCGCAGCGAGAATTTCCTCGAGCCCTCGTTCGAATGTTGCCCTGATCTCGGGCGCAGAGCGTGCAACCTCCTGACCAAGGGCCGCCATGGTACAGCCGTCGCCTGGGTTGTCTCGATGCCGCGGGCTCAAGTAACGGTCAGCATAGGCTTGCCGCCCCTTTTTGGCAGCACCGTGGCTGCGGGCTCGACCGGCGGAAAGTTCCTGGCCGTAGGCAATCGCCACTGTTTCCAGTTCTTCTTTCGAGCCGAAGTGAGCGTAAAACGCGCCGTGGGTGAGACCTGCGGCTTTCATCACTTCGCCCACGGATACATTCTCAAACCCACGTTCCCTGAAGAGCCGGGATGCCTCCTTCACAATCCGTTCATGTTTCGCGGCGGTCTCTTTTGCCGGGTAGCGCATTTTTTCTGCAACCTCCATCTATGATGATCGTCATACCACATGTATGACGATCATCATAGTTGGTTCGATGGTCCGAGTCATCTAGGAGGGAACATATGAAACTCGCAGCGAAAAAGGCTCTCATCACCGGAGGCAACAGCGGCATCGGACTTGCCACCGCTCGCCTCTTCATCACCGAAGGCGCCGAAGTTGCGATTACCGGCCGTGACCAGAAGACATTGGATGAAGCGGTTGCCGAACTCGGTCCGAAAGCGCACGGCTATCGCGCCGACGTCACCGTGGCAGAGGACCGGAAACGGCTCTTCGCGGATCTCGCCAAAGATTTCGGCAAGCTCGACATCGTCTTCGCCAATGCCGGAATTGGCGGCCGAACGCCAACGGGGGCGACCGACGAAGCGACATTCGAAAATATCGTCCACACCAACCTCAACGGCGCTTTCTTTACCGTCAATTCAGCCGCTCCGCTGCTGAATGACAACGGCAGCATCATCTTCAACGGATCGGTGCACAACTATCTGGGACAAGCCGGCGTGGCTGCATACGCTGCCACGAAGGGCGGTGTCGTTTCCATGGCGCGGGCTATCGCCGCCGATCTCGCGCCGCGCAACATTCGTGTCAACGTCGTTGCACCCGGAGCCACAAAGACTCCCATATGGAAGCGCGGAGCGCGAGCGAATGCCTCGGCCGAAGAATCGGCTAAGTTGGCTGATTTCTTCTCGTCGGTTGTTCCGCTCGGCCGTTGGGGCGAGCCCGAAGAACTAGCCAAAGCCGTGCTCTTCCTCGCCTCTGACGATTCGTCGTACATCAATGCAATCGAGTTGGTCGTCGACGGCGGAGCGACGGGTGCTCCATTCGGGGCTCCCATTTTCCGCGGCTGACTCCAGGGTACGGCGTACTGCAATCAACAAAATCTTTCACGTTCAATCAAGGGAGAAATTGCGATGAAAAGACTCAGCAGAACGCTGGCCACCATGGTGGCTGCAACCGTCCTCGCATCGAGTGCCTTCGCTCAAAGCGCAAAGGATCTCAGCGGGCTAACACCTTACATCCCGATCGGCACGGAGCCACCGGCCAAACTGATCGTCGATCCTCCGATTCCTCTGGCGCTGGCCCATGGCGTTGTGCTCATCCAGTACCGTGCGGAGAACGTCCACATCGTACCGGTCTTCGGTCCGGAGGCGCTGAAAATCTTCCCCCGCGTCGGCCACCTGCACATCAATGTCGACGGCCTGCCCTGGCATTGGGCTGACGCCAGCGACACTGGCACAATCGACGTAAAGGACTTGCCGCCGGGCCCGCACAAGATCACGATCGACCTGGTCGACGGCAACCACCAGCTCTTTCCCGGGCAGCGTGTGACGGTGGCTTTCACCATGCCTGACGTAGGACAGAACAAGTACTGAAAAAGGAGACGCCATGAAAAAGGGCCACTGGGTTGTTGTTTATCGATCGATCTCGGATGAATCGGCGGTGAAGGCGTATGGGCCATTAGCTCTCCCTGCGGTCGAGGCCTTCGGCGGACGCTTCCTGACCAGGTCTTTCAGCCAGGTTCATCCCTTCGAGGCGGGATTGCCGCTCCGAGCAGTCCTTGTCGAATTCGACAGCTACGAGACCGCACTTGCCGCTCACGAAAGCGAGGCTTACCGGAAGGCGCTTGAGGCGCTCGGTTCGGGAGCCGAACGCGATTTTCGCATCGTCGAGGGGGTGTAAGACCCGCTGAAGCCAAATCTTCTCCACTAAACCCATGGGATGGCTGCCGCATCCATCTTGCATTGATGTCTACGGTAACCATTCCCAGTAACACAGGAGTTAGCGATGAGCACCAACGAAATGCATAATAACGGAGCGGCAGAAAGTACAGCCGCTGCAAATCTCGATATGAAGCTTGAGGTGGTGGTTCTTCCTGTTTCGGATGTTGACCGCGCCAAAGAGTTCTACTCCAGGCTTGGATGGCGGCTCGACGCCGACCGCGCCGCCGGCGACAGCTTCCGCCTGGTCCAATTCACGCCTCCGGGTTCGGCAAGCTCAATCCAATTCGGCTTGAATCTCACATCGGCCGCACCCGGTTCGGCTCAGGCGATGCTTCTGGCAGTCTCCGACATCGAAGAAGCACGCAAGCAGCTTGTCGAGCGGGGCATTGATGCAAGCGAGGTGTACCACTGTGAGACCGGAACTGCCTGCAGGTTTCTGGGTGTCGGTGTCCGCGTGAGCGGGGCGCAGCCCGGCCGCCTTAGCTACAGTTCCTTTGTTTCCTTCAATGACCCGGACGGCAATGGCTGGATATTGCAAGAGGTGACGAAGCGGCTCCCCGGACGTTTGACTGGCAACACGGCGTTTACATCGGCGAGCGATCTTGCCCAGGCGATGATCCGCGCTGCGAAAGCGCACGGGCTGCACGAGAAGCGAATCGGGCAAGCCGACCCGAACTGGCCCGCCTGGTATGCCGAGTACA
>JASHTH010000777.1 GCA_030040655.1 Acidobacteriaceae bacterium
GGCCTGCGGGGCTGAGAGGGCGATTCCCACCGTGGTCTGCGAGGCGCCGCCGACCGGAAATTTCACCACCCGGTTGTTGTCCGTATCCGCGACGAAGAGGTTGCCGACCCGGTCGGCCGCGACGCCTCTCGGCGAATTCAGGCCCGTCGCCGCCGTGATCTGAGCGCCGGCAAAGGAGATGACTTGAGCGCGCATCATGCCGGAAGGTCCGAGAGAGGTCAAAAGAAGGATGGGGCCAGCCGCGCAGAAGGATCGGAGATTCAGACGAACCATGGCAAGCATCCTCCTAACATTGGACTTGACAGTGAAAGAGCCGGTAACCCTCGTGTACGACCGAATCCAAAAAAAGACAGAGCGCAGCGTGGACCTGTGCATTTTGCGGAAGGGGGTCGAGAATGCCCCGCAGAGGCCGGCCGCACCATAAGATGTGCTGCGTGCCGTGGCAACGATTTGCTGGCGGTGCTTGCAAAATACTGCCGGGTGAACTTGCAAAATGTATGCGAAAAGGCGAAACCTGCGTTCACACGATCAAAGCAGTATCGATTGCCTCGGGAGAACCAAACCCCCATACTTCGAAACACCCTGTAAGCGACTGGACGGGCAGAGCGGAAGAATTTTATCGACACTGAGGAGCCCAGGTCAAGCCGTTCCTCGAACACGGCCCTGCCGTGTTCCGGGCTGCACCGATTCTCGGTTTGCGGTCTTGGGTCTTACCATCACTTCATGCGCCCAACGATCATTGTGCTCACGTTCAACTCCGAGGAGACGCTGGGCGCCACTCTCGAGCGAGCGCGGATGGTTTCCGACGAGATCTTTGCCGTCGATTCCGGCAGCCGCGACTCGACGGTGGAGTTGGCGAGGCAGGCCGGCGCGACTGTCGTCGAGCACCCGTTCGAGCACTACGGCGCGCAGCGCAACTGGGCCATCGACAGCCTGCCGGTCACGGGGCCGTGGCAACTGCATCTCGATGCGGACGAATGGATGGATGACCGGCTGGTCGAGGCCATTCTGGCCCTGCCCGAAGATCCCGCGCATTCCGGGTACTTCCTGCCTCGTTACGTGAGATTCCTGGGGCGGGTGCTGCGCCACGGCGGCATGAGTCCCACCTGGCACCTGCGCCTCTTCCGCACCGGATCAGGCCGCTGCGAAGACCGCCGATACGACCAGCACTTCCTGCTCACCGGCGGCACAACCGCCAAACTTCCAGGCGCGATGATCGACGATAACCGCATGCCGCTGAGCGAATGGACCGCGCGGCACAACCGGTGGGCCGACAACGAAGTGGCAGAGCTGGCGGGCGAGCCGGCTGCGGCGCGAATCAAGCCCGATGCGCGCGGGAATCCGGTCGAACGCAAGCGCTTTCTGCGCGATCGCTACAATCGAGCGCCGCTGTTTCTTCGGCCTTTCCTGCTGTTTGCCTATCGCTATTTCATCCGGCTTGGATTTCTCGATGGAACCGAAGGCTTTATCTTCTGGGTTTTGCAGACTTTCTGGTTTCGTTTTCTGGTCGATGCGAAGATCTGGGAAAAGCGGCGCCTGGATGCCGCAAGCTCCACCGGCGGGAAATGAGCGAATGAGCGCGATCCGCGTTCTGGGGCATAAGATGCAAACCGAGCTCCCGGCGAGGCGGCCCACGCATTGGCCATCCACCTTGCGGATCATTTAGCATGGAACCACTGCATGAACAAAAAGCCGTCCACCGACAACCTGAGCAATCGGGTTGAATACTCTTCATTTTGGCAATCGATTTGCGGCAGTTCCAGGAGCCACCGGATGCTTCTTTTTGCCGGAAGCGCTCGCTCGTTGGGCGCGACGAATCGGCTCTTTGGCGCGAGGGCGAGGCGATGAGAGCCTCCCGGTACTGGATTCTGTTCGCCGTCTGCGCGGTGGGTTGGCTCGCGGCCTATGTGCTCTTGCCTCCGGCGATGAGCGGCACCGATGTCTTCATGTTTCGCGACGCGGGCTGGAATCTGGCCGCCTACGGGCGTTTCGAGTCAGCTGGATTGATGTATATGCCGGATCTGGTTCCCAGGCTCTACGCGCATTACACGCCGATGATGCCGTTGCTGTTTGCTGGCTACCTTTCGGTCTTTCCGCGCAATGCCTATGCCGGAACGATTTTCAACCTCCTGGTTGGACTGGCGGCGGCGGCAGTCGCTTTGCGGTGGGTTCTGGCTCAGCCGAGCGGAAGACTGCGGAATGGGGCGGCTTTCACGGTTGCGGCTTTGCCCGTGCTCTTCGTCACGTTTGACCGCCCGGAGGCGATTGCTTTCGTGCTTTTTGCGGCAACGGTCGCGGTCGCCGCCCGGCGCGACGTGCGTCCCCTGGCGATTGGATTGCTCATTGCTCTTACGTTTCTGGCGCACCCCTTTTTCGCAATCGCAGCGGCGATTTGGACCGCATCGTTCTTTCTGGCCAGGAACTGGGAATCCGCGCAGCGATGGCAGCGCACGCTGGTTCAGATCGCCGCGACCGGAGTGTCGGCGCTTGTTCCCATCGGCGCGATGGCTCTGCTCTTCTACTCCCTCGACCCCACTTCGCTCTCGCGCTTTGCCGTTCACGCGCTGGGCTTTCACAGCGGCATGAATACGGTCAAGTCAGGCGCCCGATGGTATGAAGCGATCCGCTGGGCGACGATCGGGGTGAGTCCGCTGGCGAGCTGGAACTACCTGGCTTCGTTTGCCAGCGCCCCCATCCTGGCGGCAT
>JASHTH010000778.1 GCA_030040655.1 Acidobacteriaceae bacterium
TAATCCCACGAATAGATGCCGCCGGAGTGGCCGTCTTGCCAGTTGAACTGCAGCGCGTAGCGGCCCACCGGATGCGCGCTCGCCGGCCGGGGCGGCGGCGTGTACATGGGCAGCAGCGCGGTGGATTTGGGCTTGGGTTGCCCCGGCTTGCGGCCCTGCTGGTTGCGCTCTTCGTTGCAGGTGGCGCAGGGGCAGGCCTCGCGCAGCCAGGCAAAGCTCCATGCGCTCTTGTGCCCGTCGGCCCAGTCGATCTCCAGACCCTTGCCTTCGGTCAGCAGCACCCGCACCTTCTCAGGAGTCACGGCGATCTTGGGCAGCGGCCGGTTCGCCGCGGCTTCGCCCGCCTGTTCCTCCTGCGTCATGAAGCGGATGCCTTCGTGGCTCATGGTTCTATTTTAAGGGCCAGGGGTCAGAGGTAGAGATCAGAGAACCGAGAATCGGTAAATACTCAGCGGTCAGTGAACTGGTTCCCTGACCGAGAAGTCGCTCCGCACCGCCACCCTGTCCCTGGGTTTTCTTCAAGTGCTTCACTACCGAATTCCCTTTGATGCTTGATTCTCTGATCTCTGATCTCTGACTTCTGATCTCTGTCCACCGTTTACGACAGCAGCTTGGTCACTTCTTGCTGGAGCGAGTTGGCCTGCGCCAGCGCGGATATGCCGGTCTGGCTCAGGACCTCGTATTTGGACAGGTTCGAGGTAGCCGAAGCGTAGTCCGTGGCCTGGATGGCGTTCTGCGCCGAGAGCACGTTTTCCTGCTGCGTGCTCACCACCTGGCTCACGGAGTTGAGCGTGTTGATCTGCGCGCCGATATAGCCGTCCTGGGCGGCAACATAGGAGATGGCTTCATTCAGCACCGCTTCAGCGTTCTGGGCGTTCCCTTGCGTGCTCAGATTGGTCGTGGAAAGGTCCGCCGACTGGTCGCCGCCGGCCGCCGTCACATAGCTAATCGTGGTGGTCGCCGCCGTAGAGGCCGCGTTGCTCGTGGCGGCGCCGGTCGTCGTGTCGGCCACATTGGCATTTGCGGCGGTGATGACGACATTGGCGTTGGTATTCGAGAGCAGAATGCCGGTGTCGCCACCGGCGACGGCCGCATCGCCAACCGCCGCCGCGGTGGTAAAGCTCGCCGTCACGCCGGGGATACCGTCCTTGTTGATCTCCGTGATGAGGGTGGCCACCGTCGTTGCGTCGGTCACCAGCGTGCTGGTGGTGCCGTCGGGATTGGTGATGGTGAACTTGATGCCCGTGCCGCCGATGGCATCGCTCTGCTGCGCGGCAACGGAGAGCACCGGTCCGGCGGCATCTTTTGAAAGATCGACAAACAGGCCTGCGTTGCTTTGTTGCACCGTTCCACCCGCGTCGCCCACGCTGGCCGCGGTGAGCTTGGCAAAGAACAGGTTGTCGATCGTGGAGCCGGTCTGCGACGAGTCGCCGGTATAGATCGCCGTGCCCGCCTGCGATCCAGTGAAAACCTGGTTCTGGTTATAGGTGGTGGTCGAACCGATGTTGTTGATCTCGGCCAGGATCGACTGGTACTCCTGGTTGGCCGCCGACTCCTGCGAAGAGTTCAGCGTGCCGTTGGAGGCTTCGGTGGCCAGCGTGATGGCGCGATTGAGCAGGTTGGTTACCTGCGACAACGCGCCGTCGGCCACTTCCAGCAGCCCCACGCCTTCGGTTGCGTTGGTCACCGACTGCGTCAGGGCCGCCGAGTTGGCCGCCAGGCCGTTCACGAGTGAGAGGCCCGCGGCGTCGTCCGCGCCGGAGTTGATGCGCGAACCCGACGACAACTGCTGCAAAACCGTCTGCAGGCTGTTGTTCGTGTTGTTCAGGTAATTCTCCGCGTAGATCGCAGACAGATTGTTCAAGACACCGAGGGCCATTTCAGGTCGCTCCTTTTCGGTTGCATGATTGGCGATCCGGCCTGGCCTGACTCGGCTTGGTAGCTCTCACTCTGCCGAGCTTTCCATGTGCTACGGCTGGACACCGTTTGCATCCTTCCCGTTCATCGGAGCGGCGGGAAATAACTTTAGTACTTTTTTCGCGGCTGTTTTTGGAGGCGTCTGTCGCGAGCCGCTGCAAGGCTGTTCTGACCTGGTGCAAACCGTGTCCGAGAGTGCGCCATTCGCTGTTCCGTTGCGCTCCAGACGCTGCATCGAGTTGCGACAGCAACATCGCGTGGTTCTTTGGATCTAGCGCGACTCCGGGGGGGGGGTCGAATCAACCTCGATTCGGGAAGTTCGGATCAAGACCGCCGCTTTCTCGCAAAGGTTATAGCCGCACTCACTTAGCGCCGCTTGCGGCACGGCTACGGCGGTTTAGGAAATGATGTAGCCGAAAAAAGATCGCAAAGCCGACGCGACCAACCCCGGGGTCCCCAACGACATGGGTTCGTCGTTGGGGTGGGACCAACCGGAAGCGGCGGCCTTGGGCAACGTCCGAATCGACACACGATTTCCTAAACTGCCCTAAAGCCGTGCCCTTTCAAAGTTTCAAAGGATTGCGATACTCCTTAGCAGAGGAGGATCCCGCAGACAAAAATCGGCGGCAAGAGGATCGCCCCTTGCCGCCACCGGTTTTGACTTCAACCGTATTTGCTCTCTGCCTGAAACTCGTTGCCGTTCAATTCCTTCATTGCGGATCGTCAGGAGGCGGAGGCGCCGTCTGTGGTCCCTGTCCGCCTTGCCGCTGTCTCCATCGCTGCATCATCGGCGGATGTTCGTCGCGGAATTCGCGGATTTGCTTCCATTGGTCCGGCGTCAACTTGCCGCGGATGGCCAGCAGGAAGCGCGCATTGGCCTTGAACAGCTCGGCGCGCGCCTGCGCCACCTGGTCGATCTGGGCCAGAATCTTGTTTTCGTCCAACTGGTCGGCGTTAATCAAGGGCCGCAGCGCCAACTCCGCTTTTTCGGCATTGGCGCGCAGGTCGACCAGTGTCTCCAGGTGCTGCTGCAGGATATCGTCCATCGCCTTGCGCTGATCGTCGGTCAGCTTCAGCGCATCCACGATCTTCGGGTTGTTCCAGAAGCGGCCCCGCAGAGCCCCAAACGGCCCGTCACCAGGACTCTGACGCCCTTCGGCCCCGAAACCGCCTGCCCGCGGCGGAGTCGCCTGCGCGCCCGCCGCCGCTGCCAATGTTACGAGTGCTGCCAACACCGCACCCAGCCGTACCGTCCTTCCCGCGCTCATTCTCTCCCCCGTGTTTCCCAATCAAGATCTCGCGTCATTGATTTCCGTCATCGTCCATCAGCTGCGCCAGCGGTTCCATGGCGTCGGGAACATCGCGCGAAACATCGCTGTTCACCTTGGCCAAAAGCTGGTCTTCTTCCGCGCGCGCCCGCTGCAATGCCAGTTCGCGCTGATGCTCCGCTTGGCGCTGAGCGGTGACCCGCGCCAACTCCACCTGCCGCTGATGGCGTTCGAAGATCGCGCTCGAAGCGCCGCCCAGAACCAGAACGCATCCCAGCGCCCATCCCGTCGCCAGCCGCCAGTTCCAGTGCCGCGCCGTCATCGTCGCCGTGCGCGGCCGGCTCAGCTCGGCCTCGCTCCAGGCGTGCACGCTGAGGCGAAAGTTCCTCAGCGCTTCTTCGAGCTGCGCATCCTGCGCCGTCTCATTGGTGAGACGCTCGCGCTCCTCGCGCCGGTCATTCGATTCCTTCGGGAATTCCTTCGGCGAATTCATCGCTTTCCCCCCAACTCCGCGCGGACCCTAGCCAGCGCCCGCGACAGATGCGCCTTGACGGTTCCCTCGCTCAACCCCGTCGTCTGCGCAATCTCCCCCAATTCCATCTCTTCCACGTGGCGCAGCAGGAACACCGTCCGCTGCCGCCCGCTCAATCCTTTCACCGCGCGCCACACCTGCGCCACCTGCTCCTTGGCCAGCAGCCTTGCTTCGGCCGAGCTCTCGTGGCTGGGCAGCCATTCGCTAGCCTCGTCAACGTCCACGGCGTTGGTCCGCGTCTGCCGCCAGAACTGCATCCGCCGGTTGCGCCAGTGGTCTTTCTGCAGGTTGATGGCGATGCGCATCAGCCACGTCATGGCGCTCGACTCGCCCCGGAAGC
The DNA here is from genome assembly GCA_030040655.1 of Acidobacteriaceae bacterium. Taxonomy (GTDB): domain Bacteria; phylum Acidobacteriota; class Terriglobia; order Terriglobales; family Acidobacteriaceae; genus Telmatobacter. Next base: position 4,058 of record JASHTH010000778.1, read on the forward strand.
TCGCCCAGTTGCGGTGCGCCTTCAGAAAGCAGTCCTGGGTCAGCGTCTCGGCCAGGTCCGGATCGCGCGTCGACGCCAGCAGAAAGCGAAA
>JASHTH010000779.1 GCA_030040655.1 Acidobacteriaceae bacterium
ACGGACCGGACGCCTGGCCCGCATGCCATTACCTATGTCGATGTTCTTAAGTACTGATAGAGCGTCTCGCGGCTAATGCCAAACTCCCGAGCAAGGGCCGATCGCTTCTCGCCGGTCCGCGCGCGCCGGGCGAGCTCTCGTGCGCGCTCCCTCGTGAGCGCCGGCTTCCGCCCTTTGTAAACGCCGGCTTTCTTGGCTAGTGCGATGCCTTCGCGTTGGCGTTCTTTGATGAGCGATCGTTCGAATTCGGCAAATGCGCCCATGAGGCTCAAGAGTAACTTCGATATCGCACTCTCTTCCGTTGTGAAGGAGAGCTTCTCTTTCACAAACTCGACGGACACTCCATGATCGGTGAGACCAAGCACGATCTTGCGGAGGTCGTCGAGGTTCCGAGCGAGGCGGTCCATGCTGTGCACCAGGAGCACGTCACCGTCGCGCAGGTAGTCGAGGGCAGCCTGCAGCTGCGGCCGCTTCGTGTCCTTGCCACTTGCTTTGTCCGTGAAGCGCTTATCCAGGTCGAAGCCCTCAAGCTGGCGCACCTCATTCTGGTCGATGGTTGAGACCCGTATATATCCGACTCGCTTTCCGCCCCGCCGCGCTGCGACCATACCCTGACCCTCCGAATCGTCAGGATAGACTCTATGACGTGTCCGCCAATCTGTCAAGATAATCCAAAAACGACTCTAGTCTGACGAGAAATGCGTCAGGGAAAATTGTCGGTTTGCGGTATACCGTAATAGGACCGCACATTTGGGCAGTCTGTACATCGGCACGCAAGTCGTCACAAGCCGCCATTTCGATATTTATTGAATGGTGATCCTGAACAGGGACAATGGTGCAGACGCCCCAGCGTTCCAAAAGGGATCTACAGGAATACCGATGCCTCGGCCCTTTTGGAACATCCATGGCATTGTGTCTGGCTTGGTTTTGAACACTCGAGCGTTCGACTCGACATCCAGAGTTTACTTCATGTTAATAAGTTAGGCTCGACGCTTTTCCTATTCGGCAAATTGGCTGACCATCAATGAGGATGCCCATGCGTCGCGCGTGTTTTTGTCGCCGGCGACTCTTCGCCGGGCCCGCCACAACGCTCGCGATGGATTGAACGGGGCCTCCGGGGCGAAGAGATGTTCGTAAAAGCTTCGCGCCAGGGCGTACGCGCCCCGGTCCGTAACTGCCCAGCGGAAACCAATGGCGGCCGGAATTCCCGCAGAAAGAACGGCATGAATGGTTCCGACGTATTGTTGTTCGATTCCGATCGATCCGCGGGACGCTGCTCCGTAGCAGCAGCTCAGATAAGCCATCCACAGGACACGGTTCTGCAACATAAGCCTTAGCTTCTCGCCGGAGACGGCATCGTCTGCGCCGCCGGTCCCATGAAGGACCAAGCTGCTCGCGTCTGGATTCGATCCGCGCGTACCGTGCCCGCAAAAGTGAAAGATGTGAAAAGGCCCCAGGTTCGGATCGTCTAGGCGTTTTTCCAGTGCGGTGCATGTCGCATTAATTGACTCGAGCACACTGATCTTGCAGCGCAGGTTGGCGGCTTGGCAGCCAACCTCAAGACACTCCTTTAGTTTCGCCAATTCCTCATCAAGGTTTGCGAGCGAGTTGCGCGGATCGGAGCCGGCCAATAGGACGCGAAGGGGCTCGCCTCGCTCGATGAGGTCGCTCATGCCCGCTGCAAAAGAGATGGGTTCAGGTTCGCGCGCGATATCGCGCAAGCGGCGTACCACGCGCGATTCGAGGCTGAGGTGAGATGTGTTGACCGGCAATAACTCGATAGGGATTCTTAGGCCCGATTCATCGGACATAAAAACTAGGTTGCTGCCGGGCTTCTGCACCTGTTCTAGAAGGCCTGGACAGTTCTCGAAGAGATTGAGCAGTTGATTTGCTATGCCTCGCAGGTCGGTTCCAAATTTCTCAGCGGTCGGCTCATTGTCCATCATCGTCAGGCAGCGCTGATTGATATCACTCAGCGTGTTCTCGATTTTCTGGGCCGATCCTTCCAACTGGTGAATCCTACACTGGTCAGGCGCGTCGACAAGGATGCCTTCGGAGGCCATCCAGTGGATGCGGGTATCCGGATCAGACTCGGGCACGCGCGCTGCGGAAGCGCGTACCTGTTCGAGCTGCACTGCGAAATGATTGCTCATCTCGGCGAGCGCCGAAGCGGCCAGCCAAGGCCAGCAGTCATCGAGAAGTCGCAACCAATGCGAGAGGGCGCTTTCGCTTAGATTGTTGACGGGGCTCCCACGGAAGCACACCACTAATTCAAGCAGCGCCTCGGTACGGGCATAGGGAATGGCATAAGACACGGTTTCCTCATCGAAACCGAATGCCCCGCGACGATCTGTTCCCTCGTTGGCCAGTCTGACTGCTTTGAGCGCGGAAGCCGGTAGTTTGTCGGTTGGCTGCGACTCACGCGACCTCGGCCGCTGCAGGTCGCGCCAGAACTCGCCCTCGCGGTCGAAAAAACGAATATGGAGATACACGGAAGTCGGCGACGGAATGCCGAACACGCAGTCATTCCATGCCGACAGCACTTCCTTTACGGCCGAGTAGATATCGCGCGACGAATTCGAGGCTTCACGAACCGCCGCCAACCGGGCCGACGGAGGGAAATACAAACCACTAGTAGAATCCTGCAAAAGTTTCCTTGCGAAGCGTTCTACGATCCCATTGCGAAACCGGTAGTAGAAGAGGCCCTGTTCCTTATAAAGCACGACAACACCCGACAGACAGAAACGATCGACATCGGGCGCGCTGTCACGGTGGATGATCCGCCCATCTTTGGTCGATAATAGATCCTGGACGAGACTCCTGAGATCCCCATGGCAAGCGATCTCCAGCCCGATTTGATGGAATAGGTGGTGCCGCTGCGGATTGGCTAGGAGCCTCTCAATCGCGACTTCAATGCTGCGCCTGGTCAACGTGCGCTTGTCAATATTTGAGAAAAGCAAATCGACGAACAAGTGCTCCCCGCCGGTCTCTTCATACAGTCTGTCGAATACGGCTTTGCCTGTGCCATTGTTCAATTGCACATCCTGTGACAAGATCGAGCCGGTGTGGCGAGGAAAAATCAGATTGGAGGCGATAAACGCCGAATCGCCGGTCTGGCGAAGATCGAACAGGCTGGTTCGGCCGGCAACGAGGACGCAGAGGTTTTTGAATTCTGGGTGCAGATCTTCCTGATCGACCATAAGGCGGAATCGCCGTATCAGCGAGCGAGCAAAGTAATGCGGAGCCGAATCCAGGTGATCGACCACCAGCCCAACGCGTGAATCTGCCTTAGTCAAGAGGTCTTTGATGAAATGATCGAAGCGGCCGGTTCCATCAGGAGGCCCCTCCCCATTTACCTGGAAAGAAAGGTCCCTGCACGCAAGGTCAAGTTCCCGGAATACAGATCGGTACATCTGTTCTTCGGGGCCCAAGGGTACCTTCTTTAGGTCAAGATAAATCGGGATCGGAGAACGTGGGTGCTTGTCGCGGTTGCACTCTTCAATGAAGCGCTTCAGGAACTGCGTCTTTCCCGAATAGCTTGGGCCCAACACCGCCCAGCGAGGACAAGAGTGACGTGGATTTAACGCCAGCAGCTCGGCGATCAGCGTCTCCGGGGTGGCGTAATCAAGGTCAAGCTGAGTAGTCATCCGTTGGCGCCCTCTGCCCATAGCGCCTGGGGGCTGGCAAGATTCCGGTTTAAGTTCGCTAGCGCCTTCCGAGTCAGGAACTCGAGATTTCTGCTCTCGATGTAGCTAATCAATGCTGGAAAAGCGAATCGGTACCAGCCGGGCTGGCCATCGATTTCTTCTGTGATCGAGATCATCGAAAGATTCGTAAGCAAGCCGTCGATG
>JASHTH010000780.1 GCA_030040655.1 Acidobacteriaceae bacterium
GAATCGCGGCGAGCTGCTCCTTCTCGGGCATATAAGATCCGGCGGCGACGACGACCTCTTTCGGGCTGATGTGGAAGTAGTAGCCTGCGCCGGAGGTCTTCTGCAATCCCTGGTGCGTCCACCATGCGGCCACGTGCGTTTTGTAAGGGCGCTTGTCGGAGCTGAAACGCGTGTCGCGGTAAATGCGGAAGAGCGACCTTTCCGCCGGGCGCATGTGGTCGGGGGCAAAGTCGATCATCGCATCGGTGATCTTGCGCACGATGGCCAGCATCGGCTCTTTCAGTTCGGCTTCGTAGATCGCTTTGCGCGGATTGAACCACTCGCGGTCGTTGTTCTTGGCGAGATTGCGCAGAAAAGTCAGGCCTTCAGGGCGAAGGTACGCGAGAACAGGCTGAGGAGAGGCTTTTACGGCGGACTTCTTCGCAGGGGATTTGGCGCGAGGCATACCTCAGACAGTTTATCGAATCAACTTCAGGGCTCCTCGGAACAGCGCGTCGAATTCGGCGGCGCAGTCCTTGTCTTTGGCGATGGCCTGCTCGATGGCGCGCTCGGCGGCGACGCGCTGGTAGCCGAGATTGACGAGCGCGGAGAGCACGTCTTCGGCTGCGGGTCCCTGCACGGCGGCGCGCGTGGGCGGCGCGGCAAAATCGTCGAGCTTGTCTTTCAACTCAACCACAAGCCGTTCTGCGAGCTTCTTTCCAACCCCGGGAATGCGCGTGAGCTGGGCGTGATCCTGCGCGCGGATGGCCTGTACGGTGCGCTCGACGGCGAGGCCGCTCAGGATTCCGATGGCCACGCGCGGGCCGACGCCGGAGACGGTGATGAGCCGCTCAAAGAGCCGCTTCTCTTCGCGGTCGAGAAAGCCGTAGAGCGCGATCTGGTCTTCGCGCACGTTGGTGTAGATGTGTAGCGCGGCCTCCGCTCCCACCGCGGGCAGCGCCGTATACGCCGGCACGGAGATAGCGACGTCGTAGCCGACACCGCCCGCCTCGACGATGACCTGGCCGGGCTGCTTATGGATGAGCTTGCCGCGAAGATGAGCGATCATGGGCAGGTCCCGGCGCGGCGAACGGGACAAAAAGGGAATCGCCACGCTTTCTCGTTCCTAATAGTATCGAGCGCCCCGGTCTCCCGGTTGGGGCGGTGAAGGGCGTTGCACAATTCGACAACAGAACTGGTTACTTGACGGAAATGAGAATCGCGCTATGCTGTCTCATTCTCGAAACCTGTCTCTGAATTCAACTGTAAGTCACGCGCAGCGAGCCTCGTCGACGGAACCCCCTCCCTCCGGGCCCGCAGCCGGCTGCAGCTGGCATGAGCGAAACGTTGGGCGCCGCGAAGGCGATTTGTGAGCGATTGCGTGATGATTCGATCTGTCCCCGATCCGATTCTGCGCCAACTGAACGACGAGGTGAACTATGCTCGAACTACTCGCCGCATTGTTGAAGTGGGCACTCCGCTGGGTGCGCTACTTGTATTTCCTCCGTTCTAGCCTCTTGTTGTGGATCTTCCCTCTGTTTTTTGTGCCCCTTAACGGGTCAGGGGTGAAAACGCTGACCAGCGGGATCCTTGTTCCCGAGTATTGGAGCGGCTACACTTGCGTTGCGTTTTTCATGGTCTCGAGCGGTTTCGTGGCATTGATCTTGGCGCGCATCGTTCTCATCAACGGCCCGGAGCGGTGGAACGAAAAGGCCCCGCCCGTGTTTCGGCAGTTTCTGGTGAACGACAAGGGCAGATGGTGGTGGGAGACGGTCGCGGTCCTCGTATCGCAGATCCCGAACGTAATCTTGTTCATTTATATGCTCGGCAACAGCCAGAGCGAAGGCGTCAAGGGGACCAGCGTCTGGGTGGGGTTCCTGTGCGGCACGGCAATTGCAGGATTCGTCTGGTGGACGGCGAACGCATTCTTCTATGTCACCTACGACGTTCCCGATCTGCCCGCGCACGAAAAGCTCACTGAAATCAAGCTTGGCACGAATGCGGCGCGCACCATGCTATTCCCGCGGGCCTGGTTCGGCCTGACCAGGCCGGGAACGCCGCTTACCAGCGCCGGCCGGCATCCCATAGCGACGATAGAAACGGCCACGACCTCGTTGCGGGGAAGGAATGCCTTGGGCTTGCAGACGGAGGGCCGGGGGAGCGGGGAACGCCGCTATCTTGCAATCATCGGAGGTCTTCCGTATCTGCTGGCATGGACACTTGCACTTCTGGCCGACCGGCTCATCGGTTTGCCGGGATACTTGTACCCGGACCCGAATGCGAAGGCGCCGGGACACCGGGGTGGAGAGGACAAATCCCAGCGGCCGATCCTCGACTTCAGCAGGAGGCTTTATGAAGGGCATGCGTTCGCCATCATGTCCACGGCCGTGTTTGCGATCTTTACTTTTCTTGTGTGGACCATGGGCGCGCCGGTTCCAGCATACGGACCGTCGATGATCATGCTGGTCATCACTGTGGCGGCGGCCGTAATGGCGTTCCTCGTCTTTCTCTTTGCGAGCCCCGGAGAAACAGGCGGCAGTGAGCCAAAGGAAGCGCCTGCGCCGCCGGAGGGACACGGAGGCGGTATGGATTTGGATTCCGTATTCGGGGACGAGTCAGGGTTCGCCACACTTCCTGCGAATCCCACGGATCCCGCGCGGAAAGCGGTTCGGCGGCTGCGGATTTGGAAGTTCTTCATGACCTTGGGACTTCTTGTGGTTCTCGGATTTGTTTTATTGCTTTACTGGCATACAGCGCCGGAGCGATTTCCGATTTTGGCCTCCGTCACGATCATGGTGACTCAGGGCTGCTGGACGCTGGCCGGAATCGCGTTCTTCGCAGACCGGTACCGCGTGCCGGTATTGACGACCATTGTCCTCCTGGCCTTCCTGCCCCGCATCTCCGGCCTGTATGGAGATCACGAGGAGCACTACTTTTCGACGATCTCGTATTCCAAAAGCGGAACAAACTTCGCCGACCATCCGGGACTCGGAGAGACCGAGATCAAGCGCCGCCTGGAGACGCTGGTTCCTTCGCCGGCCGAGATTCTTAACGCGCGCCTTTCCGATCATCCCGAGCAGGACCAGCCGCTGATTATTGTTACCGCTACTGGAGGCGGCATCCATGCATCGGCATGGACTTCTGCAGTGCTCGCACAACTGGAGCATGCTTTCCAAGAAGACGATAAGGCCGGCACATTCCGCCAGCACGTGCTGCTGATGAGCTCGGTTTCCGGCGGCAGCGTCGGACTGCTCTCGTATCTCCGCGCAATCAATGATGCGAATCCGAACTGGATTCGCATGCAGGCCACGGCGGAGTGCTCGAGCCTCGAAGCGGTTGGGTGGGGCCTGCTGTTCTATGACTCGCCCAAGGCGTTTGTGCCCTTCGCGCCGTTCCTTCTTTCGCCGTCGCCGGGCGATGACGATCTCGACCACTCTCCACTGTTCAAGGATCGGACCTGGTCGCTTCGCAAGAGCTTTGCGCGAAACCTAAACAACGATTACTGCGCCTATGACGAGAACACGGTAAGGGAGTTCTTTCGCGTGGATGGAATCATGGAGCCGGAGCCGGAATCCGCGCCGAAGCGGGCCGAGGAGTTGGAGCAGATTCTCACGCTGCGGGGGCTGCTTCCCGACAGCAGCGGCCGGCGCCCAGCATTCACGATGAACACGACGTCGATGGAGCGTGGAGCGCGATTCCTGCTGGCTAACTACGAAGTGCCGCAGGAGCCGATTGATCTTGCCTCCGGCTACCCAGCGCAGTCCTTTCTTGACTCCTTCGGTTGTTGCAAGGACAGGGTCTTCGATCTGCCCCTGGCTACGGCAGCGCAACTCTCCGCTACATTTCCCTATGTGTCGTCCACCGCCCGCGCGCCGAAAGAGGCGGACGTGCATAGTGTCCACTTTGGCGACGGCGGCTATTACGACAATGACGGGACCGCGTCGGCGCTGGAGTTCTTACGCTATGCGCTGGCGACGCCCGACCCGACAGAGAAGGTTCAAACAAAGGAACAACAGAAGGAGGCCGACAGCCGGAAAGCGATCCAATCGAAACTCACGACCGACGCGCCTGACGCGCCGAAAAAGAAGCTGCGCATTCTGCTCATCGAAATCCGCAACAGTCCCGACCCCGAAGTGGGAGACGCCGAACTGCAAAGCGAATCGCTCGGCCATGGAGGCGGCCTGGGGGCGGATACGGGCGACTGGAATTCGTTCCACCAATTGGCTGCACCGCTTCAGGGTTTTTGGAACGCCGGCCACGAAAGCGTGACTTATAGGAATCGCGGTGCGCTCTCACTGCTCGAGGATGCGTTCAAGGACAAGCTGATGGTGCATCGCATCGTGTTCGATGACGAGAACAGCGAAGAGGAGGTGGGCACGGATCCTTTGTCGTGGTCGCTGACTCCGAAACAACGCCGCGAAGTTCTGAGTTCCTCCTGCGTACGCAATTTGGGAACGAGATACGCGGAAGCCTTGAACTGGTTCAAATGCGATGCGTCAAAATGGAAGACCGACACCGATCCGAAATCGCGCTATGCATGCGCGCCACAGGCTGACGCGGCGGTCCCGGCAGCCGCGCCGCAACCGGCAGAGCAGCACTAAGCCGAGATCCCCATCCTTTTCGCCACGCGCTCCAGCGTCTCCAGCGCGCGGTCGAGCTGCGCGCGGGTGTGTTCGCTGGTGACGATGAGGCGGATGCGCGCTTTGCCTTCGGGGACGGTCGGAAACGCGATGCCGGTTCCCATCACGCCTTCGTCGAAGAGTGCGCGCGAAAAGTCCATGGCCGCGCGACCTTCGCCCACGATGACCGGCGTAATCGGCGTCTCGGTGGCCGGCGTGTTGACGCCGCCGATGTTGAAGCCGGCGCGCTTGAGCTCATCCTGGAAATGGCGCGTGTTGGCCCAGAGGCGCTCGATGCGCTCCGGCTCCTGCTCCAGCATGTCGAAGGCGGCGATGCAGGTGGCCGCGACCGACGGCGGATGCGACGTGGAGAAGAGAAACGGGCGCGCGCGGTGATAGAGAAAATCGATCAGATCGCGCGAGCCGCAGACGTAGCCGCCCAGGGCGCCGATAGCCTTCGACAGCGTGCCCACCTGCACGTCGACGCGGCCGTGCATGCCGAAGTGATCGATCGATCCGCGGCCGTTGCGGCCCAGCACGCCCGATGCGTGCGCGTCGTCGACCATCATGATGGCGCCGTATTTCTCAGCCAGCGCGGCGAGCTTGTCGACGCGGCCGATGTCCCCGTCCATGGAGAAGACGCCATCAGTAATGACGAGCTTGTGGCCGGGCTCGCCGGCAACCTCCTTGAGCAGTTCCTCGCAATGGTCGACGTCTTTGTGACGGAAAACCTTGATCTTGGCCCGTGAGAGCCGCGCGCCATCGATGATGCTGGCGTGATTCAGCTCGTCGGAGAGGATGAAATCGTCCTTTCCGAGAATGGCGCTGACCGTGCCGGCGTTGGCCGCAAAGCCGCTCTGGAAAACGACGCAGGCCTCGACGTTTTTGAAGCGCGCGATCTTCTCTTCGAGATCCATGTGGATGCGCATGGTCCCGGCGATGGTGCGCACCGCTCCGGAGCCCACGCCGAAGGTGCGCGTGGCGTGGATGGCAGCCTCGATCAATTTGGGGTGATTGGCCAAGCCCAGGTAATTGTTACTTGCCAGGTTGATCACCTCACGGCCGTCGTAGTGGCAGACCGGCGCCTGCTGATCGTCGAGAACGCGCAGCTTGAAATGGGTTCCCTTGGCGCGCAGATCGTCCAGAGCATCGGTGAGAAAGGCTAATTGAGGACGCGACGTAGCTTGAGTCATGGCGGAACACCTCGACGGATCAGGATAGCGCGGTACACCAGTGGTCAGTGGACAGTGAACAGTGATCAGTGGACCGGGCGCGTCATCTTCGGCTGTTGTTGAGCTCAGTTTCCCGCCTCTGCGGCGCGGGCATGGAATTAGGAACGGGATTGTCCTGCCCCCACCCAGACTGATCACTGACCACTGTCCACTGAATCCTCTTGACAACCCTAGCCTTCTATGCCTAGAGTTCTCTATATCCCGACGAATGGGGACCAAGGACAACAAAAGATGGCCAAAAACGATCTTCAAGGAACTCTCGATTTGCTGGTGCTCAAAACGCTGGCTCACGCCGGCACGCTGCACGGTTACGGCATCGTGCTGCACATTCAGCGCG
>JASHTH010000781.1 GCA_030040655.1 Acidobacteriaceae bacterium
TCACGTCGGCTACGGTGTGCCCATCGGCGGCGTAGTCGCCTACAGGAATGCAATCAGCCCCACAGGTGTCGGCTATGACATCGGCTGCGGCAACAAGGCCGTTCGTGTCGATATGCCTGGCTCGGAATTACGCGCGCGCATTGCCAGGATCATGGACGCTGTGTGGTCGACCATCAGCTTCGGCGTTGGCCGCAAGAACAACGAGAGAGTCGATCACGCTCTGTTCGATGATGAGGCATGGAAGCTGAAGGCAATTGCGTCGCTCAAGGAGATGGCGCGCAACCAGCTCGGGACCGTTGGCAGCGGTAATCACTACGTCGATCTGTTCACGGACGAGTTGGACCGCGTGTGGATCGGTGTGCACTTCGGTTCGCGTGGCCTCGGCCACAAAACGGCTACGTACTTCCTGAAGGCCGCCGGCGCTTCGGACGGGATGGATGTGGAGCCTTGCGTTCTCTCGACCGATAGCGAACTTGGCGCCGACTACCTCGAAGCCATGCGTCTGGCCGGCAACTATGCCTATGCCGGCCGCGACTGGGTCTGCGCCCGCGTGGCCGAGATCCTGGGCGCACCGATGGTCGAGGAAGTTCACAACCATCACAACTACGCCTGGCGCGAAGAGCAGAACGGCGAGCGGTTCTGGGTTGTGCGCAAGGGCGCGACGCCGGCCTTTCCAGGCCAGCGTGGATTTGTCGGCGGCACGATGGGTAAGCAGTCGGTCATTCTCGAAGGAATCGAAAACGAGCATGCCCGCTATTCGCTCTACTCCACCGTGCATGGCGCCGGGCGCGCAATGGGCCGCCGCGAGGCGACAGGCGTTATCAACCGCAAGACAGGTGAGGTCAAGCGTGCCGGCAAGGTCACGCCGGAGATGATGCGCGTCTGGGTGGACCGCGCAGGGATCGAGCTGCGCGGCGCCGGACTCGACGAGTCGCCTGACTTCTACAAGCGTCTCGATGAGGTGCTTGAGTCTGTGGGCGACACGGTTCGCATTCTTCACCGTCTCACCCGGTTGGAGTGGCAATGGCGGGAGCAAGCGAATTCGATCCGTATAAGGACTGAACCATAAAACAGGACTGACTGCGGCATAGGCGGTGATGCGCCCGCTTCGCACTCAATCCTTCGCACTTGTCAGCCTGAGCGTAGCGAAGGATCCGATCACGTCGAAGGTCCAATGCCGATCCGGTCGTTTACGGCGGCACGGATGAGCCCGCCGCAGGGGACACCGACAGGGCCGAGGGAACACAGAAACTCGACGCACTTCTTAGAAGCCGATCAGTTGGGTGAATCGATAATGTACCTTTCCGGGACAACTGGGCTGCCCGCGTAGTCGGGGGCTACGGCAATTGCCTCGATGGTCTCGCTCGAAGAAACAGTGATCGGCTTTGTGTATTTCTTTGAGCTCGTTGTGGGAGTGGAGCCGTCGACTGTGTAGTAGATTTCGGCGTGAGGCGTGGTATCGGTGATGGTGACGGTTTTGGAGGCGTGGTATGTTCCGCCAGGCGGAGAAAAGACCGGGCTGGCGGCTTTAATCTCGTAGGACGCCGAGCCCACGGCGCTCTCGATATAGCCGGTTGCTATCGCAATGGCTTTGATGGTTTCGTCAGCCTCCACCTTGATTGCCTTGGTGTATTTGGTAGACGATTGTGTCGGTTTGCTTCCATCTGTCGTGTAAAAGATGGTTGCCCGGGAGATTGAATCCTTGATCTCAACCGTTGCTTTCAGGTAGGTCCCTGCGGCGGGGCTGAAGGTTGGTGTGGGTGCGACAACCGCAATCACCTTCAACTTCGCCGAGGCGCCGGTAGCGCTTGTGTAAGCGGGCAAACTGGCGGCATCGGGAGTGTAGGTGGCTGTCAGCACAACGTTGCCCGCATTCAGCGCCCCGATGGGAACATGAATCGTTGCGCTGCCGCCGCTCAAAGTCACTGCCTTCGAGGTGTACGACCCGCCGCTCAGGATCACTGAACCTGTCGGCGTGGGATAGCCGGCGCTGGCGCCGCTGACCGCAACCGTCACGGTCAGGCTATGATTGGTGAGGACGCTCAGGCTGGACGGCGTCACCGTTACCGTGGGTGTGCTGCGGAACGTGACTCTTCGCACTCTGAAGTTGCATGGATCCGTAATGTAAAGGCGGTAAGCCGCATCGAAGGCGAGGCCATGGGCCTGGCAAATCCCGGCTACTGTTGCCGAGCCGCCGTCGCCGCCGTAGAGCGGGGTCCCGTTGCCGGCGATAGTGGTGATGATGCCGGTACTCGCCGACACCTCCCGCACCTCGTATTCGTCTCCCATGTACAGGTTACCCGCGCTATCAAAGGCAATGCCTTCGGGAAAGATCTGTGCGCTGGTCGCCGGGCCGCCGTCGCCGTCATGGCCGTTGTTGTCATCGCCTGCAACGGTGGAAATGATTCCGGTGTTCGCCGCAACTTTACGGATTAAGCCGTTGGTCGCCATAAAAAGGTTGCCCGATTTGTCGAATGCGATGTGTTGCACTGAAATCGCCGCACTGGTGGCGGCGTCGCCATCGCCTGAGTATCCAAACTGCCCGATTCCTGCGACTGTCGTGATGATGCCGGTACTGGTTGTTACTTTGCGCACCTTGTAGTCGTCCGTATCGGCGATGTAGAGATTGCCGTCTTGGCCGAACGCTAGGTCCTCGGGAAAGTCCAGATTTGCCGAGGTCGCCTGGCCGCCATCGCCCAGGCTTCCGGTACTCTCACCCGTGGTTCCGTTTCCGGCGTAGACAGTGATGATTCCCGAGGCCGCATCCACTTTCCTGACTACATTATTATTGCTGTCGGCGATGTAGAGGTTGCCTGCGCTGTCCGTCGCAAGGCCCTCGGGATAATTCAGTTCAGCAATGGTTGCCGCACCGCCGTTGCCGCTCGAGCCTCGCTGACCACTGCCCGCAACGTCCGAAATGACTCCGGTGTTTGCAGCTACCTTCCAAACGACGTTGTTAGTGGTGTCAGAGAAGAATTGATTGCCTGCAAGGTCGACGGCCACACCGTTGGGGCTTCCTATCTGGGCACTGCTTGCGGATCCGCCTCCGGAGGAGGATCCCTCGACGCCAGTGCCAGCGAAAGTGGTGATCGTTGCCGAGGGTACGGAGGTGATGGAGTAGGTCTCCGAAACGACTGAGCTCGGCAAATAACCCGGAGCGATCGCGATAGCCTTGATTGTTACGGAACCAGTAACGGGAATTGGACCGACATAGGGAGGCGATCCGCCGGTCGGCGTTGATCCATTCAACGTGATATAGATGGCGGACCCGGGTGCCGGATCGCTGAAGGTGACCAATTGCGGCGTGGAAAACACACCGCCCGGCAGGCTTGGCGCCGGCGGCTGTGTTTGCACAGTAGGCAGCGGAGCAGCCGGGGTTATGATGGAAACTCGACCATCACCTTCGGAGACATAGAAATTGCCCGCGCCATCCATGACAATGCCCCCCGGATAGCACGTTGGCGCGCTGATGGCCAATCCGCCGTCCCCGGCATAGGAAGAAGAATAGTTGCATTCGTTCCCGTTATTCCCAGCGAAGGTCGAGATGTCACCATTGCTGGATGCAACTTCGCGGATGACGCCATTGAACTGGTCGACAATGTAGAGATTTTTTGAGCCATCGAGCATGACAGCCCAGGGAGCATTCAACTCGGCGCTGGTCGCTGAGCCGCCATCCCCGCTGTATCCGTTGGTGGTGAAAGTATTCGCCGAGTACGTGCCGGCAACGGTTGTAATTTCGCCGGTTTTGGCCGACACTTCCTGGACGATCTCGCACCACTCTTCGGCAATGTAGATATCTCCCGCGCCATCGACCAAAACGCCTGCCGGACCTGCGAGCTGAGCCCCGATTGCCGCCGTTCCGTTCGCGCTGCAGCCCCAGCCCCCTCCACCCACGACCGTGCTGATCAGCCCGGTGCTCGCCGCAACCTCGCGAATTCGCTGATTACTGTTATCCGCGATATACAGATTGCCTGCTCCGTCGAAGGCAAGTCCCGAGGGGTCATTCAGTTCTGCGCTGGTTGCCGCAATTCCGTCCCCGTTGTAGCCGGCGACTCCTGTGCCCGCGAAGGTAGAGATGACGCCGGTTGCAGCGGAGACTTCGCGGATACGGTTGTTGGCGCTGTCTGCAATGTACAGATTTCCCGCCTGGTCGACAGCCACGCTTGAGGGATTGCCCAGCTCGGCGCTCGTTGCTGCGCTGCCATCTCCGCTGTAACCGTAGATCCCGGCCCCGGCCACCGTGGTAATGATCCCCGTGGCCGCGGTAACCTTGCGTACTCGCTGGTTCTCCCAATCGGCAATATATAAGTTGCCGTTGGCGTCAAGCGCCAATCCGGAGGGAATATTCAGCTGGGCAAAGTTCGCCAGGCCGCCATCGCCGCTGTACCCGCCGGTCAGATCGCCGGCGAAGGCGTAGATCAGTTGTGCGGTCGAACCGATCACATAAATCGCGCCGACGGGCGCACTGGTCGAAAAGCCCGGAGCCGTAGCAATAGCCACGAGCGTTTCCGAAGCGGAAACCGTGATGGAGCCCCCGTACTGGGTGGAGTTTGTCGTGGGAAGCGCGCCATCCGTCGTGTAATAAATGACGGCGTTCGGCGTGGCGTCGGTAATCGTAACTGTTTGCGCGCTGAGATAGGTTCCGGATGCAAGGGAAATCTGTGGAGTCGCTGCCGCGGGCAGGCTGTTTGCGCCATGAGCGCTTGCTGTCGCGCCAAAATTCAAGCCGGACAGGAGCAGCAGGGCCGCGGCCAGGTTCAGCCTCGGAACTGCCTGCCCGCAAGGCTCAGGGACAACGGCTGAACCCGAAGGCTGATCGTTGATAGGTGGAAATTGCATTCCGCTTACCTCATGTGAAAGTTGAGCAAGGAAATCGAACGACAAATCAATTCTGAACGCAGTTTTCCGCTCGACGACGCATACCAGAAGTGCCGGATGAAGGCCTGCCATTATTCACGAAAGGGAACCGCCAAGCCCTGTCACGAGACTAGCGAGGCTTTTGCCGCACCGAGGGGCCGATGGGGAGGTCCAATGAGAGGCCAAATTGTAGCACCGGAAAGGCTGAGATGGCAACCGCAATACTCGTCAGCTGCTGGCTGCCCTCTTGAACCGAGGGGTAGTCAGCCGGACCAATGGCAGGCAATCGGACGCCATGTCCAGGCAAACCCGGTTCGACTTAGTACTTAATGCTCGGGGTTTTGCGTGGCGCCCAGCCGGAAGGCACTGCGTATGGCGACGAAGAACGTTGCCGGACCTGGCACGATGCTCTTACGGTTGGCGGCGACGCCCTGACCTCCCTCGCGCAGCAGACGAACGATCTCCGCCGCCGGGATGCGAGACGCGACCTTGTCCACGGAAACAAAGCGCACCGTTGCACGACGGGCGCGATCCTAATCTGCACTCACCCGCCTATCATTTTGCCGCACTTTCGACGCGCCGTCCGGTTTCGCAGAACGCTGCCTTCGCCATTCCTAAAAGCCACCTCACCCCGTTCGAAGCTGATCCACGATTCGTGGGAAGAGTGAGATACGTCACTCTTATTCTGCCCTGCAGGCGTTCCATTGTGACTCACATCACTTACACCGAATTCCCGATTTGTTCTGATGC
>JASHTH010000782.1 GCA_030040655.1 Acidobacteriaceae bacterium
CTCCGCCGCGATCTGCCCGCGCTGCTCGATGCCGCCGACGGATTCGTGCTGGGCTCGGCATGGGAGGGAATGCCGCTGGCAGTGGGTGAAGCCATGGCGATGGAGAAGCCGGTGGTGGTTACCGATGTGGGCGGCACGCGCGAGCTGATCGGCGAGGCCGGCGTGCTCGTACGGGCCAGAGACGCAAGCGCACTGGCTGAAGCGATGCTGCACGTGATGCGCTTGCCTGCCGAGAAACGAATCGATCTCGGCGTGCAGGCGCGAACGCGAATCCACGAACACTTCAGACTCGATGCCAAGGCCAGCGAGTGGGAAGCGATGTACAGGCGCGTGCTCCAGCAGCCGCGTTAAGCTCATGCGTTCGCCACCGTGCCGCAAGTCACAAGCCGGCCCATTCGCCTCGCGTATTCTGATCGGCGAGTCAAAAAGGGGGCCGAAGCGTGTCTCGAATCGGCGTTTTCTAAAGACCGGGAGGACGGAAGATGCAGGGAGCGATTCAATGGGCGGGCTGCGCAATCCTTGTGGCAGCGAGTGCAATTGAAGTGGCAGCGGCAAAGGCGCAGCCGAAGCCGACTCAGAATGGAATTTTGCCGTTCGACCACGGCTGGCAGTTTCGGCAAGCGTCCACCCAGCCACAAGACGCCGAAACAGGATGGATGCCGGCGACCGTCCCGGGCGACGTGCACCTCGATCTGCTGGCCAACAAGAAGATCCCCGACCCGTTCTACCGCGACAACGAATCGAAGCTGCAATGGATCGAGAAAGAGCCGTGGGAATATCGTCTCAGCTTCGAAGTCACTCCAGCGCTGCTGGCCCGCTCCAACGTCGACCTGGTCTTCGACGGCCTCGACGGACCATGCACGGTCTTTCTCAACGGCGACGAAGTGCTGAAGGGCATCAATAGCTTTCGCATCTGGCGCGTACCCGCCAAGGCTCATCTTCATGCAGGCAACAACTCGCTGCGCGTGCTCTTCGAGTCGCCGATTACGGCGGCCGAAGCGACGGCCGCCGCCGATCCCTGGGCCGCGAAGACCAAGGTCGAGGGCAAAACCTACCTGCGCAAGCCGGCCTACGAGTACGGGTGGGACTGGGGACCACGCTTTGTGACCAGCGGCATCTGGCGACCTGCTCGCCTCGAAGCATGGGACAAGGCGCGCATTGCCGATTTCGCCATTCGCCAGCGCGACGTGAGCAGGGAAGTGGCGCACCTCGACGCGCAAGTGGAGATTGAAGCCGCAAGCGCCGGCCCGGTTCGCGTAAATGTGCAATATGTCCTCGCCGAAAAACCGGTGACGATCGGAACGGCTGAGGATCTGCAGCCGGGAGGCAACCTGATCGACATCCCGATTGAAATTCACAATCCAAAACTCTGGTTTCCTGCGGGGTATGGCGCTCAGCCGCTCTACGAATTCACCACCAGGCTGGTTGTGGCCGGCACCCTCGCTACCATCGAACAAAAGAAGGCGAAGATTGGCCTGCGCTCAGTGATCCTGCGCCGCCAGCTCGACCAATGGGGTCGCAGCTTCGAGTTCGTCGTCAACGGCATTCCCGTCTTCGGCAAGGGCGCAGACGTCATCCCTTTCGACAGCTTTCCCGACCGCGTGACCACGGCCGATTATCGCCGCATCCTCGAGTCGGCCAAGGTCGCGAACATGAACATGATCCGCCACTGGGGCGGCGGCTACTACGAGACCGACGAGTTCTACTCGATCTGCGACGAACTCGGCCTTATGGTCTGGCAAGACTTCATGTTCGGTAACGACTGGCAGCCGGGGACGTATGGCTTCAAGCAAAACATTGAGGCCGAGGCCGAAGACCAGGTGCGCCGTCTGCGCAATCATCCCTCGATCGTCATCTGGTCCGGCAACAACGAGACCGAGGAAGCCCTCAACTGGGGCCCGCGCGACAAGCTGCCGCTCGAAGTCAAGTACCAGATGTGGCAGGACTACCTCACCGAGTTCAGCGGCATTCTCAATCGCGTTGTGGCGCGGCTCGATCCGGAGACTCCTTACTGGCCCAGCTCGCCCAGCTCTGACTACGAAGAGCTCAGCGATCACTACCAGAGTGGCGACGCGCACATCTGGGACGTGTGGCACGGTCGCGTACCGTTCTCGACCTACGAAACGCACCATCCGCGCTTTGTCACCGAGTACGGCTTCCAGTCGTTCCCCGAAATGCTGGCGATCGAGGCCTTCACCGAGCTCGAGGACCGCACCAGCATCTTCACCCCCGTGATGCTCGCGCACCAGAAGAACAATGAAGGCAACTCGCTTATCCACGACTACATGCTCAGGGACTATCCCGAGCCCAAGGACTTTGCGAGCCTGCTCTACATGAGCCAGGTGCTTCAAGCCGAGGGCATCAAGATCGGCGCCGAGCACTTTCGCCGCTCGCGGCCTGAGACCATGGGATCGATCTACTGGCAGTTGAACGATTGCTGGCCGGTGGCCTCGTGGTCGAGCATCGATTACTACGGTCGATGGAAGGCGCTGCAGTATTACGCAAGGCG
>JASHTH010000010.1 GCA_030040655.1 Acidobacteriaceae bacterium
CCGCCGATGTCGTGGCTCCAGTAGGCGTAGCCCACGTTGGCCGCGGTGGCTGTGAACCAGGGCTGAAAGGCGAGCGAATCCCACACGGAGATGGTGTCGCCTGAGAATCCAATCTGGTAGCGGTGATTGCCGAGACCGCCCCAGCGATGAAAGAGGAGTGGCCGCTTGCCCTCGCGCTGCTGATCTGTGAAGTGAACGTAGTTGAGCCACCAGGTGGGCATCACGCCAGGCAGATTGGTGTGCTGCCACTGCTGCCAGTCGAGCCACCAGAAGTCGATGCCCTCTTTCTCGAGCGGATGAAGGACAAGGTTGAAATAATTCGTCGTGAACTTCTTGTCGGTGATGTCGAACGGCACGTACTGCTTCGTCGCCGGATCGATGCCCATGGCGCGCGCCATCACCGGATACGCGTCTTCCCATGGCTGAATGCCCGAAGCTGGATGCAGATTGAGGCTGGTCTTCAGCCCGTCGGCGTGCAGTTGGGCGAGAAACTGCTGCGGATCGGGAAAAAGCAGCTCGTTCCAGGTGTAGCCGGTCCATCCCAGCTGCTCGCCCGACTGGTCCGTTTCGCCCCTTGCCTTGAGCTGGTCTTCATTAATGTGCCAGTCCATATCGATGACAAAGACGTCGAGCGGCGTCGAGTTTTGGTGAAAGCCGCGGATGATCTCCTCGATCTCCTGATCGCTGTAAGCCCAGTAGCGTGACCACCACGTGCCGAAAGCGAAGCGCGGCGGCAGCGGGATGCGGCCGGCCACGCGCACATAATCGCCCAGCGCTTTGCGGTAGTCGTGGCCATAGCCGAAGAAGTACCAGTCAACATACGAACCTGGTTTTTCGTTCGCCGGGCGCTCCATCACCCACGGCCACGGGCTTTTCTCGCCTTCGAGAAAACGAAAATCGGCCGAATCGAAGAGCGGCCGCGTGGAGTCGTCGACCAGCGCCCACCCGGAACGCGAGACCAGTCCCTGCTCGATGGGCTCGCGCGTCTTCGAGCCCAGCGCGCCGTCGAGCGTGCGCGTCGTGCCCTGCAAATTCTGTGTGTCCTTGTCGCCCGGATGCCAAGTGACCGTATTGTTGTCGACGGTGAGGCTGATCTGCAGATGATCCGCAGTGAAGCCCGTGTCAGGCGGCAGCGTGGCTCCCGCCACTCCTATGGGAATGTCATAAGTCAGCCGCAGTGCGCCCGTATCGATGAATATGGAGCTCTGCCCCACATTGCTCGCTCCGCCCCACTTGAATTTCGGCACGGGCAAGCGACGATTGATAAACACCAGCGAAGCGTGGTCTTCGAACTTGCCGTCGGCGGCCCACTCCATGCGAATCAGTTGCGGCGTCAGCACCGTGAAGCGCGCGTTGCCGAGCGTGACGACGGCATTCGGATCGGCGACGGGATTGTCGGCAGGTTCGGCGTGCGCGGCCTCCGCTTTCTGGGCTGCGGCTGTTTGCGGCGCTTCTTCGGCCCGGATTGCGATTGGCGCTGCGATTCCCAATGATCCTCCAACGGCGAGTGCGATTGCGGCAAAGTGATGCAAAGAAAGATGCACTGCGAGCCCTCCATTTTGTCTTTCGGAGTACAGGGGGAAGCCTACCACCGCCGAGCCAGAGCGAGCATGCTCCCCACCCAAAGGACCGACCGCTGGCATGAGTTTCCTTATCGACGAAGACTGGCTAATTTTCCTACTTGAGCTCTTCCCAACATGAGTTCATCCTCCCGACTTAAGTAGGCAGAATCGATCGCCCGTCCCGGATGAATCGATCGTCCGTCCCGGAGGGACGGGCGGAGAATAGCCCAGGACAAGCGAAGCGCAGTCCTGGGAAAGCAGAATGATGAGATGAAGAGCCCCGTAGGGGCGGCGCGAACCCGCTGGGACGCCCTGATTTTCTCTCCTGTGGTTGCTCCGGTCCGAAAAGCTCGAGATCGGACCAAGATCGACCGGAAACAGCTCGGCGATGGACGAAACGCGCGACTCGTCATGCGAGCGGAACATCGTACTCCGCCGCAGCGAGCATGCCGCCATCGACCACATGCAGCACTCCGGTCACGCCTGCGGAGTCGTCGGAGACGAGATACAGCGCCGCGCGCGCAATATCCTCCGGCTTGAGGATTTCTCCTGTAGGCACGCGGGAAAGACGCGCGCGTATGCGCGCTTCACCCTCCGCTCCGTGGCCGAGGTGCTCGCGCAGCATCGGCGTGTCGGTGATGCCGGGGCAGATGCAGTTCACTCGGATACGATCGCGGCCATAATCAAGAGCCAGTGACTTGGTCAGCAACGCGATCGCCCCCTTGGAAGCGATATACACCGGCGTGTGCAGTTGTCCCACCAGGCTGCCGATCGAGCCGGTATTCAGAATCGCTCCTCCGCCGCTGCGCCGCATGTGCGGGACGACATGCTTGATGGCGAGGAACGCCGCCTTCACGTTGATCGACATCACCCGATCCCACTCGGCTTCCGTCATCTCTTCGAGCGGCTTCACCAGCACCACGCCGGCATTGTTGAAAAGAACGTCGATCCTTCCCCAGCGAGCCACCGTATCTTCCACCATGCGCGCCACGTCGGCTTCCTTCGCGACGTCGGCCTGGGCAAAGACAGCCTCATGGCCTTGTGCAGCGATCGTCGCCACGGTCTCTTCGCCGCGCTGCGCGTCGATGTCCGCAACGACGACCTTCGCACCCTCTTCGGCAAAGAGCATCGCACTGGCCCGGCCGATGCCGCTCGCCGCTCCGGTCACGATCGCGACTTTCCCGCTGAGCTTCATAGGGCTTGTTTCCGCAATGATCTTCTGCCTCGAAGTGCAGTTTCAAACGCTGTCATCCTCAGCGACCCGGAACGGAGTGAAGGGAAGCGAAGGATCTGCGTTTCGCCTTTTGTCCAGCACGTTTCCGACGGTATTGCTAATAGCCCTGCAAATACACCATGTGCGTCTGCAGGAACTCGTACAGCCCGTGCTTGCCGTCGGCCCCGCCGAGGCCGCTTTTGCGCCAGCCGGCGTGAAAGCCCTGCATGGCCTCGAAGTTTTCGCGATTGATGTAGGTCTCGCCGAAGCGGATCTCCTGGCAGGCGCGCAGCGCGACGTTTAAGTCGCGCGTGTAGATCGACGACGTGAGCCCGTAATCGGAATCGTTGGCGTAGGCGATCGCCTCATCGAGATCGTCGAATTCCACGATCGGAATCACCGGCCCGAAAACTTCCTTGCGAATGATCTCCATGCTCTGCTTGCAGCCGGTGAGAACGGTGGGCTCATAGTAGTAGCCCTTGTCGCCCGCCCCGCGCTTGCCGCCGGTCCGAACCTGAGCCCCGGATTCCACGGCTCTGCCCACCAGCCGCTCCACCTTGCGATAGCCGGCTTCGTTGATCAGCGGTCCATAGTCGACGGTCTCGTCTTCCAGCGGATCGCCAAAATGAGTGGCTTGCATGGCGGCGGAGATCCGGTCGACGAACTCCGGGGCGATGGAGCGCTGAACGTAGACGCGCTCGGCGCAATTGCACACCTGGCCGCTATTGAGCACGCGCGACGCCTTGACGGCGCGGACCGTGAGATCGAGGTCGGCGTCGCCCATCACGATCGCTGGAGCTTTGCCGCCGAGCTCGAGATTCACCTTGGTGATATTCTTCGCCGCCGCAGACATGACCGCCGAGCCGGTCTCCACGCTGCCGGTAAAGCTGACCATTCCGATCCGCGGCGACGACGCCAAACCGTGGCCCGCCCCGGTACCCCGGCCGTGGACGACGTTGATCAAGCCGGCCGGCATGTCAAGCTGCTGCAGCAGCTCGCAGAATTTGACGGCGTTGTGCGGCGTCTCTTCGCTGGGCTTGATCACGATCGTGTTTCCCGTGATCAGCGCGGGTCCTGCTTTGCGCGCGATGAGGAAAAACGGGAAATTCCAGGGAAGAATTCCGCCGATAACGCCGATCGGCCGGCGAAAGAGCAGAATGGTTTCGCCCTTGCGATCGCTCTCCACGATCTCGCCCTCGATGCGCCGGCCCCACTCGGCCATGTAATCGAGATAGTCGGCCGTAAACTCAACCTCGATGCGCGCCAGGCCGAGTGTCTTGCCCTGCTCCTCGGTGATGACGCGCGCCAGCGGCTCGATATTCTGGCGAATCTTCGCGGCGATCGCGCGCAGCAGCTTGGCGCGGCTCGCGGCCGGTTCCTTTTCCCAAAGCTTCTGCGCCGCTTCGGCGGCTTCCACCGCGGCGTTCACGTCGTCAAGGCCGCTGTCGGGAACCGTGCAGATCTCCGCCCCGTTGGCGGGATTTTTCACCGCGATGCGATGGCTGCCCTGCGAGCGGACAAACTTGCCGTTGACGAAGTTTTCGTAGTTCTGCATGGAAGGTTCCTCAGCTCAGGCTCACGCCGTCTCATCTTCAGCCAGCGCTGCCCCGGGCCATACCACTTCTCCGGAACAGTACCTCGTATTCACGATACGCTGGTCGGGCTCGTCCGCTGCGTACACCCAAATCATCGACATGTCGCTGGAGGTTTGGTTGAGGAGCCGGTGAGGGATGCCTTTCGGGATGTAAGCCGTGTCACAGCCGCTGAGCTCGTAACGTCTGCCTTCGACGTAGCAGATGGCTGTGCCGTCCACAATGGTGATCGACTCTTCGAAGTCATGAATGTGGCAGGGAAGCGACGCGCCGGGAAG
Organism: Acidobacteriaceae bacterium; assembly: GCA_030040655.1. Classification (GTDB taxonomy): domain Bacteria; phylum Acidobacteriota; class Terriglobia; order Terriglobales; family Acidobacteriaceae; genus Telmatobacter. The sequence continues at coordinate 4,646 of JASHTH010000010.1, forward strand.
GAAACGGCCATGGCCGCCGCAAATACCCTTGGCGCCCAATCGCCGGCTAAACAGATCGAGGAAGAATGCGTTCTTCGCCGGCTCATAGACGGCGCCGTGGGCATAACGAACGATGGTCTCCGGATCGGCTTCCTTGGGATTCCCCTCGCCGCGCTCCTCGCCATGAAAAACTTGTTCGCTATCCAGGCGCGTGGGATTCGGATCGGAAAATGCCCAGTGCGCGACGAGCTCGCTGGCCGGGCGGTCGTTGCGCACCATGTGCGCCACGCCGGCAGGAAAGTGAATGCAATCTCCCGCGTGAAGCCGATAACCCCTGCCTTCCACGACGAAGCGAGCGCGCCCGGCAACAATGGTCACTGCTTCGTTGAAGGGATGGGAGTGATAGCCGACATAGGCGCCGGGGCTGAATCGCGCGATGCCCGTGCTGAATCCCCTGGCTCCGCAACTTTCGGTAACGAAGAAATAGACGCCAACCCCCGGGGCAGGGTGTATCTGCGCCTCGCGCGCACTGGCCGGCACAATCGTCTCCTTGACCACGCCGCTGGCTTCTGTCAAAGCGCGCCTCCGGGCAAACGTGGAGAGATCAGACCATCCGATCTCCGCGATGATTGAGCATAGCGCGAAGCTCAGCCGTGTTCAAGACACGTTTCCGCTGCGAGCGGCGCAGCAAATGGCCCGCGAAGCAGGGATGAATTTCTCCGTCCCTTGACGAACGATTCGCGCTTTTCTTGACAGGGGCCGATGGGCTGCAACATCATCGGTTGGTCTCAAATCTTTTTCGGGAGCTGTGCCGAATGGCGGAGGCAACGTCGAGAAGGTCATTTGTCAAGGCGCTGGCTGCGGGCGCGGCGGCGGCATCGGCGGCGAAGGCGAGCTTCGGTGAGGAGAGAGCGGCGACCGCCGGCGTGCCCTCCGAATGGTCCTACGAAAGCGGAAAGCAGTATGCCGATCCGTTCAACGATCTCGAAGTCGATGCGATTGTCACGCTGCCTTCCGGCCAGGAAGAGCGCATCCCGGCGTTCTGGGCCGGCGGCTCGGCGTGGAGTGTGCGTTACGCCCCGCCCGCGCCGGGAACCTATCGCGTCCGCTCGGTTGCAAGCGATACCGCCAATCGCGACCTTCACGATCGAGCCTTCACTCTCCATGTGGACGCCTATCAGGGCGAAAATCGGCACTTGAAACACGGGCCATTGAAGATCGCCGACGATCGGCGCCACTTTGAGCACGCCGACGGCACGCATTTCTTCTGGCTCGGCGACACCTGGTGGATGGGTCTTTGCAAGAGGCTGGGCTGGCCCGACGACTTCCAGACCCTCGCTGCCGACCGCCTGCAAAAGGGCTTCACCATCGTGCAGATCGTCGCCGGACTCTATCCCGACATGGAGCCTTTCGACGAGCGCGGCGCCAACGAAACCGGTTTTCCCTGGGAACGCGACTTCGCCCGCATCAACCCTGCGTATTTCGACATGGCGGACCTGCGCATTCAGCACCTGGCCGATCACGGACTCGCCGCGTGCATCGTGGGTTTCTGGGGATACTTCATTCCGCGCATGGGGCTGGCCAAGGCCAAGCAGCACTGGCGATACCTCGTGGCTCGGTGGAGCGCGTATCCGGTCGTGTGGTGCCTGGCCGGCGAAGGCACCATGCCGTACTATCTCTCCAAGACCCCGGCGCAGGATGCGGAGGTGCAAAAGCACGGCCTGACCGAGATCGCGCGTTACGTGCGATCCATCGATCCGCATCGCCATCCCATCACCATCCATCCCTCGAGCAGCGCGCGGCTCTGCGTCGACGATCCTTCTGTCCTCGACTTCGACATGCTGCAGACCGGCCACAGCGACCGCGCCAGCGTGCCCAATACCATCGAAACCGTGAATCGCTCGCTCGCCACGACCCCCAAAATGCCGGTGCTGATCGGCGAAGTGTGTTACGAGGGGATCATGGAGGCCAGCCGCCAGGAAGTGGAGCGCTTCATGTTCTGGGCGGCCATCCTGAGCGGAACGGGTGGGCACACCTACGGCGCCAACGGGATCTGGCAGGTGAATACGCGCGAAAAGCCCTATGGCCTTTCGCCGCACGGTCACTCGTGGGGAGGGCCGCCGTGGGATGTGGCCATGCAGCTTCCCGGTTCAGGCCAGCTCGGCCTGGCGAAGAAACTGCTCACGCGGTACTCGTGGTGGAAGCTCGAGCCCAAGCCGGAACTGGTGGATCCGCACTGGAGCAAGCAAGACTACTGGCAGCCTTTTGCGGCGCAAATCCCGTCCGAAGCGATCGTCGCCTTTCTGCCTGCATCGCCGAAGATCTTCGCTCCGGTTACCTTCAATCTCCCCGCCGGCTCGTACCGCGCGTTCTTCGTCAATCCGAGCGACGCAAGCGAGAATGAAATCGGTGACGTGTCTCCAGACGCCAATGGCAAGTGGCCGCTTCCGCCGATCCCCATCTTCCGCGACTGGGTGATCGTGCTGGAGAACAAGGCATGAGCGTCGTGCCCTCCGAGGCCGGCGCGCAAGCCGCATTCCGCGTCGGCTTCTCGGCCGACTTTCGCGACCAGCGCGGCCAGCTTGCATTCCCCGACATCGGCTTGTCGCTGCTGGAAAGCCATGCGGGGATTTCGCTGGACTTCATCCGCGAATATCGGCCCGAATACACGCCCGAGCAGTTGGCCGGCTACGATGTGCTGATCTCGCTGAAGCCGAAAATCACAGCGCAATCTCTCCAAGGCGTGACCCGGCTTTGCGCCATCGGTCGCTGTGGTGTGGGCTACGACAATGTCGATCTTGCCGCCTGCACCGAGCGAGGGATTGCCGTCTACATCACCCCCGGCGGGGTAATTCGGCCGGTGGCTGAGTCAATCGTTCTGCTGGTGCTGGCTCTGTCGCACAACTTGCTCAAGAAAGATCGCCTGGTGCGTCAAGGCCGGTGGGCCGAAAGCACGCGCCGCCTGGGCCGCGAGCCGCGCGACCGCGTCGTCGGCACCATCGGCCTGGGCAACATCGCATGCGAAGCGGTTCGTCTCCTTCGCGCTTTCGATGTGCGGCGCTTTCTCGCCTTCGATCCGTATGCAGACGCCAAACGCGCCGCAGAGCTGGGCGTCGAGCTGGCCTCCCTCGAAGCGCTCTTGCGCCAAGCCGATTACGTTCTCGTCAACTGTCCATTGACGGCCGACACGCGCGGCTTGCTGGGCGCCGAGCAATTTGCGCTGATGAAGCCCGATGCGGTTCTGATCAACACCGCGCGCGGCCCAATCGTCCAGGAGGACGCCTTGATCGATGCTTTGCAGAGCGGCCGCATCGCCGGTGCGGCCCTCGACGTCTTCGAGCACGAGCCGCTCGACGCCGGTTCGCCGTTGACAAAGTTGGAGAACGTGATTCTCACTTCCCACTCCGTCGCCTGGACCGAGGAGCTCTTCCGCGACATGGGCCGGATCGATTGCGAGGGTGCACTGGCCATCTATCGCGGCGAAGCTCCGCAGCACGTCGTCAATCCGCAGGTCTTCGGCAACCTCGCCTTTCGCGATAAACTCGCAAGATACAAAGCCGCGTTCGCGGCGACGGGCGGCAGACGATGAAGAGCTTTCGGCAGCGGCTCCGGGACGGCGAAGTGCTCCTCGGCCAGATGGTGCTCGAGATGTTTACGCCGGGCATCGGCCCCATGCTCGCCGCATCCGGCCTCGACTTCGTCATCTTCGACATGGAGCATGGCCGTTGCGACATCACGCTGCTGGCCGAAATGGTCGCATCCTGCCGCGGCTGCGGCATCGTTCCCCTGGCGCGCGTGCCCGACGTTGCCTACGCGCCGCTCTCCCGGGCTCTCGACGTGGGCGCGCGCGGCGTCATGGTTCCGCGCGTGGAAACCCGCGCGCAGGCCGAGGACATCGTCAGCCAGCTCCGGTACGCCCCGGCCGGACGCCGCGGCGTCGCGCTGGGCGTCGCCCATGACTTGTATTGCGCCGGCGCGCCGGAGTTCTTTGCCCAGGCCAACGAAGAAACCTGCGTGATCGTGATGGTGGAAACGGTGAAGGCCTTTGAGAATCTGGACGCGATCGTCTCCGTGCCGGGAATCGACATCGTCTGGGTCGGGCACTACGATCTCACCGTCTCCATGGGCATTCCCACCGAGTTCGATCATCCGCGCTGTATGGCCGCCATGGATGCGTTGCTCGCCGCCTGCAAGAAGCATGGTGTGGCGCCGGGATTTCTTCCCGGCTCGCCGGAAGCCGCTGCCTACTGGATCGGCAGAGGCTTTCGCGCCATCAGCCTGAGCACCGACGTATTCGTGTACCTGGACGCGATGCGCAGTTTTCGCGCTCACGCCGCGCGAGCCGTCGAGGCCATCTCGCCCAAGGGAGCAACCGCATGAAGTACTCGATCCAGGCCTTCAACGGCGGCACGTTTTGGGTCCCCGGGCCCGAGGTCTACTGGATGGAGGCCTGGAACATGCGCGAAGAGATGAACGCGCTCATCTACCTGGTTCGCGGCGGCGGCCAGAACATCCTCATCAATACCGGCCCTCCGCAGGACCTGACCGTCCTGAACACGGCATGGCTCAACTTCTTCGGCTATCCCGAGGCGCAAATCGTTCGCAGCGAAGACCAATTGCCGCAAAATATTCTTCGATCGCAAGGATTGACTCCGAATGACATTTCCCTCGTGATTGTCACGCCGCTGCAGGCCTACGCCACGGCCAATATCGCCATGTTCCGCAGCGCGACCATCGCTATTTCGCGCCGCGGCTGGATCGAGGACTTTCAGGCGCCCTATTATCATTTGCACGTGCCCCGTCATCTGCGCATTCCCCCGGATGTGAATCACTACCTGCAGAATGAAGGCTGGGAAAAGCTCCGCCTGCTCGCCGATGAGGAAGAAGTCCTACCCGGCATCCGTGTCTTCTGGGCAGGGGTGCACCACCGCTCGTCGATGGCCGTCTCCATCGACACCGAGCGCGGCACGGTGATCGTCACCGACTCTTTTTTCAAGTACGGCAACATTGAAGCCGGAAGATATCTTGGAGTGATGGAGAGCATGATGGAAGCCGATGCGACTTGGGCGCGCATTCGCCGCGAGGCGGACATTTTCGCGTCGATCTACGATCCGGAGCTGTTCCGGCGGCATCCCGGTGGTGTGATCGCATAGGC
>JASHTH010000783.1 GCA_030040655.1 Acidobacteriaceae bacterium
CGCCAGCGTCCATCCCAACAAGGCCACATACACGGCGAGGATCGCGCCCTCGAACACGCCAAAACGATATTCGAGCCGTGGCCCAAAAAGCCTCCGGGAAATCCGCGCGCCGGCCGTGGCAGGCCTGCTTTGCACCGAAACATCCGACAGCATTGAAGACTCCCTATTGCTGTTGCATCGCCACTGGCTCCAGAATCGCCTGGCACTCGCCTTCGTCGTAACCATGTCCTGAAAAGGCAATACCGCAAAAGCGATGCGTTTCCCTGTAATGGCCTGTGGCGAGAATCTCTTCTTCCGGGTCGGGCCGGTAGGTCGCGATCCGGCGGGGATCCTCGGCAGCGCTAGCTCGGCCGATATGAGGCTTCACGGCGAATCCCACGTCGATGTAGTTCGGGTGCATGGCGAGAGCTTGTTCGACGCGATCGTCGACATAGTCCTCGCTTTTCCAATGCCAGAAGGCTTCTCTCGGCTGGTTTGCGAAGATGTTCGAGGGAAAATAGGCCAGGACGCCCACACTGTGATAGCCAAACCCGGCCACGCTCTCACCGGCGAGATGGCCGGCGAGGAATTGGGCGGCGTCGCGATCGCCGGAGTACTTTCCCTTTGCTTCGGCGCGCAGCGCGCGAGCGCTCCAGAAACATTGCTCCACGACGATGGCCAGCAGGAGAAGCGAAAGAATCGCGCGCCACGCCGTATTGTTTGAATCGTCTTTTGCCGGCCATCCCACCCAGAGGATGCCGAGAATGGCGACAAACAGGGTGCCCAGGTGCCAGGCATGACCGGCGACATAGTAAAAGAGCACCTGCAGCAGAAGGTAAGGCAGCAGATCGAGCAGGTTCCGTCTCGACCAAAGGAATGCGGCAAGCACGCAGACGAAGAGAAGCGAGACCAGCCACGAATTTGAAAGTCCGATGGTGATGGCGTTGGTGAACTGTAGTTCGGTGCGTTTCAGCCGGTTGTAACCGCGGAAATGGCTTGTATCGGCCTGGCTGGCCAGAGCGCGCGACGCGCTGACGGCTTCCTGGCGCTCGGCCCGGTGCTGCTGCATGTAGACCGGGTCCCAATCGGGCATAAAGCGATTGTCGCGCGTGGGCGAGGCGGTCAGGATTGCGAAGACCCAGAATGCGCCGAAGACGGAGCCTGCAATCGCCAGGCGCGCCGCACCGGCAAAGCGACCATCCTGCCTGCGGCGCCTGAACAGGCGCACCGCGAGCATGACAGCGAAGCCCAACGAAATGCAGAATCCCTGCGGGCAAAGATTGGCGAGAAGGCCCAGGACAACGGCCAGCGACAGGAGGTTGCGCGCGGGCCTGGCAAAGAGAATCGCGGCCGCAAAAACCAGCAGCGGGGCGGCTACGTAGCTCCTGGCGATGGCCGCATATTGGTACAGCAGATAGAAACTGAAAGGCAGAGTTACGCGGAGAATCGAGGGGAACGGCGAGAAACGCAGGAATAGCCAGATGCCGGCAATGGGAATGACGGCCGAGATCCAGTGCATCGTCGCAAAGGAGATATGGAAACGGCATAGGATCCAGAGAAAGAAGTGCCACAGTCCCGGGGAGCCTTCGTAGTGCAGGTCCGTGCCAAAGATCTCGCGCAGCGAGGCATCGCGCGCCATCAGCCAGGCCTGCGCCTCGTCGGCCCACGGAATGTGATGAGCTACGGTCCAGGCGACCAGCGCCACGTAGATCGTGAAGACAATCGCTTCCAGCGCCCCAAAGCGAAGCGTTTGTCGCGGCGCCACGATCTTCCCAAAGACGGTGGCGGATACACGCGTCCGCTCGGGTCTCTCGTGCGCGATTACATCCGACCCCATTCAAAACTCCCTAGATTGGGCCGCGTAGATTCCGCGCGAACGACGCGGCACAGCCGAATGTTTCAATGTCCGGCTCCGCTTGCAGAGGCGCTGTTCCTCACATAGAGGTCGCAGCCATAACCCCATTGAGCGCGCATCACCCTGCGCCCGAACAAAGTGATCCACATGTGCTGCGGATCGGCCTGAATCAGATGAAACTCGCCTGCATTCAGTTTCTCGGGAAACGGCCGCAGGCCGCCGCCGTGATAGCCATCGTAACAATTCGCCACTCCGGCCACGGCGGCGAAGTGGTTCACGTCTTCGGTGTCGGTTAAGTGAATCATGTTGCGGAACTCAGGCTTGAACAGATCGTAGCTATTTCCTTCCATGGTCACGATATCGTCCGGCGAGGACAAATGCGCGCGCAGAAACTCCGGTTGCGTCCGCGCTGCCCGGTACGACGGTCCCTGCTCGGCGCGCGCAACCAGGCTTTCGCCTACAGCCGGCATCTTGAGAAAACAAGCAAAGAGCAACAGAGCAAGACCGGGAGTCACCAGCCTGACGCGCTCGCGGCCGGCGATCAACAAAACCAGCGGTACAAGGAACGCCAGGGCAACAATGTAATTGTATTGAAACGAGAACAGAACGATCGAAATCGCTTCGCAAGCCAGCCCGGAGGCGATAGGAAGCCAATCCTGCGGCGCTAACTCCTTCCCGTGGCGCAGCCACCATGCCGCCAGGATGGGGGCGCTGGCAAACGAAGCCAGGTAGTTCCAGCTCGCCAGCGGACTCACCCCGATCGTCGCCCAGCGGATCGCTTCATACCATCGGGCGCCTGACTTGACCGTATTCATGCCGCTGTGAAAGCCCAGCGCGTGAACGGCAAAACGCGAGAGCGAAGTGGGGTCGAGGGAGTAGAGGAGCAGAGCCATCGCGCCGATGGGAACAAGCGCCGACACTCCGGTCGCGGCGATCTGAACCATCGTGCGCTGCCATCGCTGCGCGGATTCCCAGTTCCTGGCTAGAAAGAACGATGCGGTCCAAATCGCCGCTGCAATCGCGAAAAACGGGTGCGCCAGAAACGTAAGAGCAATGAGCAATCCAATCGCCAGGGGACGCACGTCGCGCCGGCCGGCGACCGCGACCGTTGCCGCAAAAAGCACGAAAGCAATCGCCTCCGGGCGGTCAAACGTGACGAAGAGCACGGGCAAGGCCGCAACCGTGAAAGCCGCCCCATTCCCCAGTCTTCCGCTCGGCTGAGCCAGAACCCACCACAAAGCGACTGCCGCCGCCGCCAGTCCAACCAGGAGGTTGAAAATCGTTCCGGCATAGGCATTGCGCGGAAAGACCGAAAGGTAGCCAGCAAACAGCAACGGCATCATCGGCGTGTA
>JASHTH010000784.1 GCA_030040655.1 Acidobacteriaceae bacterium
CTCCATGAAAAATCGCGGCCGGCGAGCAGCGCCGTTCCTGCGGCCTTCAGATATCCCGGCGAAACATTGAACCGGTACGGCCGCAGAGCTACGTTGGACGGAGTCAACTCCCGCGTCTGCTCGTGGAACACCTTTTCTTGCCACGCAGCCGCGTACGCCAACGGCGGATAATTGTTGACCAGACCTACGGCGTCCACGCCGGGAATCTCACGCATGGCGTCGATCATCCTGCGGTTGAATGGCGGAATGCGCTCGCCCGTGTACCCGGCGTTGGCCAGGTTTACGGCGACCGTCAAAACGTTGCGCGGATCGAAGCCATAGCTGGCGTTCACGCTCCGAATGAGCCCTCGAACCGCCACAAGGGACCCGGTCACGAGAAGCGCGCAAATCGCGATCTGCGCCACCAGCAGCGCGTCGCGCACGGTGACTTTGCGCCCCACCCTGCCCGCCGAGCCTGATTTCACCACCTCGTAGGGATGCGCGCGCATCACCATCTGCACCGGCACAATGCCGAACAGGAACCCGCTGACCAGCGCGAGCGCCAGCGCCGCCGCATAGATGCGCCAGTCGGTGGTCACGGGGATATGCAGCGGAGCTCCCGGGAACGGATGCCACGTACCCAGCCGTTGCAAAAGGGGCATGCCTCCAAGCACACCCAGCGTACCGCCAGCCAGCGCAATCAGCATGGCTTCGGTCATCAGTTGCCGCAACATCCGGCGCCTCGGCGAGCCCAGCGCCAGCCTCAGCGCCACCTCCTTGCCGCGGTCTGAAGCGTGCGCCGCAAACAGTGCGCCCAGATTGGCGCATGCCGCCAGCAGAATCATCCCGGCCAGCGCCATGAGCGCCACCACAAAGCCGTGCACAGGCCCGCTGAAGGCAGACAGGCCCGTGCGCCCCACCACCATGTGCTTCGCTTCAAATTCCCGGGGATAGGCCTTGGCCAACTCAGCCGCCACATCGTTCACGTCGGCCTCGGCTTGCCTGGGTGTAACGCCCGGCTTCAGATGCCCGAAGGTTTCGAAGAGAGCCTGCGTGTTGGCCCGATCGGTCAGCGAATTCCCGCCGATCACCTCCTGCTCCACGACCGGCAGAAAGAAATCCGGCGAGACGAATTGGATGGTGCCGGCGAACCCCGGCGGCGTCACGCCGATTACCGTGAAGGGATGTTTGTTCACGTCCACCACTCGACCGATCACGCGCCGGTCGTCCTGGAAGCGCGAGTGCCAATAGCCGTAGCTGAGCACCAGATACGGCGCGCTTCCCGGCCCGTGCTCGTCCGCCGCGGTGTACAACCGGCCGAGGTACGGATGCACATCGAGCACCGTGAAGTAGTTGCCGGTGGTCGCAAAGCCGCTGGCGGCCTGTGGATCGTTGCCTGTGTCCAGCGCCGTCCCCAGCGTGAAATTGAATGCCGCCAGGTCTTGAAAGCTGTGGTTCCGGTCGCGCAGATCCACATAGCTGGGATAGGACTGAAATGGCGCATCGGCGCCATACTCCGTCCCATAAAGATTCTTGGCGTCGGGCACGTCGATCGTGTGGAGCACCAGCGCATCCATTACGCCGAAGACCACGGCGTTGGCTCCGATCCCCAGGGCGAGAGTTAAGACTGCGGCAAAGACGAACCCCGGCGACCTGCGCAAAATGCGGAGGGCGAAGCGCAGGTCCTGGAACAGGGCTTCAATGAATCTGCCGCCAAGGGCTTCGTAGCTTTCTTCGCGACAACGCTCGCGCGCGCCAAATTCGATGCGCGCGCGGCGCTCGGCCTCGGCGCGATCCAGGCCCGAGCGCTCCAGATCGTCGGCGCGGTGCGCGATGTGCGCGGCAAGCTCTTCGTCCAACTCCGCGGCCATTTGCCGGCTGCGGAAGAACTTCGCGCCCAGGTTTCGAAGATACGCCCACATACTTCGCCTTCCCTTAGACCCTTACTCTCTGATTGCCTTAGTCCCTCGGTCCTTCTGTCCCTCGTTCATACGCCCTCCGCCCGCGCAGCCAGCGAGGCGGCCATGGCCGTCGCCAGCCGGTTCCAGCTTTCCGTTTCCTCGCGCAGGCGTTTGCGGCCGGCGGCGGTCAGCTCGTAAAACTTGGCGCGGCGGTTGTTCTCCGAGACGCCCCAGCTGGCCTTGAGCAGACCCTGGCGCACCAGGCGAAAGAGCGCCGGGTAGAGCGCGCCCTGCTCGATGAGCAAGGCGCTTTGCGAGATCTGGCCGATGCGCAGCAACACGCCGTAACCGTGCAGAGGGCCGAGCGATACTGCCTTGAGGATGAGCAGATCGAGAGTTCCGGGAAGAAGTTGGGCCTGGTCCGGCATGATCTCTCCTAAATTGATTAGGAGATTAGCGCGAACTCTCCTAAGCTGTCAAGGAGAATCGGCAAAACCGGGATACGAGGGTGAGTTTGCAACTTTCTTGACTAGAGCCGGGAAGAATCCGCTTAGACAGCTTTCTTTGTATATACGCCGGTTTCATGGATCCGTCCGGACTCCGGCTTCCGGTTGTAGACATAGATCCAGCATTTCAGCACTTGGCCAGAGGCCAATTCCACCGGATGAACCCTGCGTACAAAAAGGCCTTCATCCGGCGCTTTCGGATCGAATCCTTCGTATTCGTCCAATTGCCGGAGAGTAGACGAATCATTTGCGAGCTTGAATACCGTCCCAAAAATCTTTCGGTCAGAGGAGTCGAGCACAGCACCGGGATAATCGCCGAGATCATAAAGAATGCCGCGGACAAATCCCTTCCCGATGGCTTCAAGCCTGTCAACCGCAGGTGCAATCTCACTCGGTGCATGACCGGGCTGCAGCGTTCCGTAGGTGAAAAGATAATCGCTCATTTCAGCTCACTACAATTGTACCTTGTTTAGGAATTCACTTAGCCGCTCGAATCCCTTTTCTCGATTGTTCAGGTAGTTCATCACTGATCGATGGCGCTTTAAGCAGCGAAGATAGTAGTGGAATAATTCAAGCACGTCATTCTTGGAGACCTGCTTCCTCGTGACCAAGAATGCAACCGTCTCAAAGAAGTTGAGGTAGTCGGTGAAGGCCGAATCCTCAGAATTGACTATTTCTCGCACGGTTGGATCATCTGCGGCACAGTCAAGCTTATCCCGCATCGATCCGTAATGATCCGATTCATAGAACTTCTCGTAGAGCTGGATGGCCCATTTCGCCCGCTCGCGGCGCGAATTCGCAACATAAGTGGGGACCGCAAACATAGCGGCAATGATTGCGACGCAATAGGACGCAATCTGACTTATGGTCTTCCAGGATTCCAGGCTCACGTGCTCACCTTCCTGTACTCCCCCGCGCACGAGCGAAGCTCGATCGGCTGCGGATTCAGCAACGTCTGGTAAACGAGAATTCTACGCCCTCTTCCCTACGCCAGCGGGTTCTTCGCGCGCAGCTCGGCGACGATCTCCGCCGCGGCGGTCCGGGCGTGCTCCGCCTGGTCGGGCCGGAAGCTGATCGCCCCGACGCGGGCGTGACCGCCGCCGCCGTAGCGCTCGCAGATGGCGGCGAGATTCACCATGCGATCGTGATTCGCCGGAGTCCAGGGATTGGAGCCGACCGAGACCTTGGTGCGGAAGCTCGATTTCGAGAGGCCGATCGAATACGTCGCCCGCGGGTACAGGTAATAGGGGATGAACTTGTTGTAGCCCTCGAGAGGCGCGTCGGTGATGTCGAAGAAGATGGTGCCGTCGCGCTCTTCGCTGCGGTCGCGGATGAGTTCGAGGGCGCAGCGATGGCGGTCGAGCAGCGGCGGCAGCAACTCCGCAACGAAGGGCTGGCCGAGCACCTGGTCGAGGGGCATCTCGGTGAGCAGAGGAATCAGGCGCGGAACGAATTGCGGATCCTCGGTAGCCTCGATGATCATGGTGAGCTTCATGGCGGGCTGGGCCATCTCCACAGCGGCCTGCGGGCTTTCGTACTGCGCGCCGTCGACCACATCGGCCCAATGGACCAGGTCTTTCACCGGCGAGGTGTCGAAACCGAAGCGCGTCGACGCGATGTGCGCCAGGAAGCTGGTGCAGGAGGTGTAGCTGGGGTCGAAGAATTTGTGCGCGGCGCAGTCCGGGTTTTGCTGGCAGCGCTGGAAGTGCTGTTGATCTTCCGGCGTGAGGAACGCCGAAAGGTGATGATCAAACCACCACGTGATTCGGGGCGAAGCCGAATACTTGAAGTCGACGATCGCATTCTCGTCGCCGCTGAATTCCTCCTCGTCGAAGAGGGCGCCAGCGCGGTGGACCAGACCGTGGTAATCATAATTTGCGCCCGGGGCAATACGCTCGCGATGAAAGCGCGTGAAGAGCGACGCCGAGCAAGCTCCGTCGAAGCATTTGTCGTGGTAGAAGACACGAACCCGCAAAAATGCACCCCCCTCAAGGACGAAAAAACACAGAGCTAGAACTGTTTAGCATCAAGGCGTTTGCCCAATGTGTCAAGGTTCGGGAACCGCCCGCTTCGGGCTGCGTAACTGTCCAATAACGGACAGAAGGGGCCGAATGTGGACATCCCGGATCGTATCGAGTCAGCGACAATTTGCGTAAATCTTTTGGATTCAAACGAGAAAGGCGCGTCGGATTGGCGGGAAACGTGCAGTCGGCATCCATGATCCA